>DAHWIS010000061.1 GCA_027344745.1 Microcaldota archaeon
AAAAGGCAGGCTTTCGCTGAAGGGTTTCGGCATAGTGGTATTCGACGAGTGCCATAAGGCAGTAGGCAAATATGCATATACCTACGTTGCAAACGAGTGCAAAGTCAACGGCGTGCAGATCCTGGGCATGACCGCATCTCCTGGAAGCAATGTCAAGAAAGTCAATAAACTGATAGATACGCTGGGCATAGAAAATATAGAGATAAGGGGTTCATCGGATAGCGATGTCCAACCATACGTCATGGATAAAAGCACCGAAACAATATACGTGTCCAAGGACAATAACATAAATGCCATAGCCGCGATGCTCAAGCCCGTAATAGACCTGCATCTTGGAAAGCTATACAGCGTGGGTCTGAGCCCGTTCAAGAAATTCGAGAACATGTCAAAAAAGCAGCTTCTTCTGATAGGCGCGAATATAAACAAATTAGACGCACGCAATTACAAGTTCGGCGCCCTGTTCAATTATGTGTACCTGCTGCACCTAATGCATGCGTACGATCTCATAACTACCGAGGGCATGTATCCGTTTGTCAGCTATTTCGAGGCACTGCAAGAGAAGGAAAAAAAGAGCAGGAGCGTAGAGAACATACTCAAAAATCCAGCCGTGGTGGGTTCGCTGAAAGCTGCAAGGGACGCGATAAGCAAGAACAAGGAGCATCCGAAAGTAGAGAAGACCGTCGAGCTGCTGAAAGGCCAGCTTAAAGGCAAAAGTGTTATCATCTTTGTGCAATACAGATCAACAATAAGGGGCATAGCAAAGGTGCTTGATTCAAAAGGCATAGATGCCCGCACATTCATGGGAAAGAAGGAAGGCGTCACCCAGTCCCAGCAGTCGGAAACCATAAAGGACTTTAGGGACGGCAAATTCATGGTTCTTGTTGCATCCTCTATAGGCGAAGAGGGTCTGGACATACCGGGGGTTGACGCCGTGATATTTTATGAACCGATACCGAGCGAGATAAGGAACATTCAACGCAAAGGCAGGGCGGGGAGATTCAAGTTCGGCGAGGTTATAATACTGGTTACAAGAGATACTAAGGACGAGGCATATCTGATGATATCAAGAATCAGGGAGAAGAGGATGGTGGAACTTGTGAAAATCATAAACGAGAAACTTCACAAAGGAATTTATAGTTACGCGGGTAAATCGGCTAAAGGACAAACGAGGCTGAAATAGGCGGATGAAATGATAAACGTGAACCTTGTATTCATCTTCATCGCCGCTGTCGCGTTCCTGGGATTCATATTGAATTCGCTTTTCGACAAGATAAAAATAACAAGCATACTCCCTCTAATGCTTATAGGCTTGGTGATCGGCCCGGTATTCCATTTAGTGGACAGCAATCCTGGCAGCGTGATTGCGGACCTGTCGCCTTACATAAGCGCGATAGCCATAGCGTTCATATTATTCGATGTCGGCATAAACCTGAACCCGCTGAACATGAAAAAGGTATTTGCAAAAGCTTCGGCGTTCATGCTCGGCGTAGGGGTAACTACCGGGATAGCACTTTCTATAATAGCGTTTTTCGCATTGCATTGGACGCTCCTAGAGGCATTTATGTTCGGGTTTGCGCTTTCCGGGCCTAGCAGCATAATAGTGCCTACGCTAATGAAAGTGATAAGGGCTCCCGACGAGCTCAAGACGACACTTCTTTTCGAGAGCGTATCATCCGATACCCTAGAGCTGATAATACCGGTGATCCTTCTCAGTGTAATCGTCGCTGCTAATATCACCGCGGTAGATGTAGTCGGATTGGTGATAAGCACCATATTTGGTTCGATAATCGCAGGTGCAATATCTGCGTTGTTCTGGCTTTTCGTGCTGAGCAGATACAAAAATTACAGCAAGGCATACAGCTGGATGCTTACCATATCGATGGTGCTGGCCACGTATGGCATATCCCAAGTATTGGGCATGAGCGGTCTCATAACCGTATTCGTGTTCGGCATACTATTCACATCTATAGGTTCCATAAAGCACATAAGCAGTATAACCCACGAGCCCACCAGCTGGGAGAAATATCTATCTATGCCCGAAGACGTCGAGCACATAAGGAGCTACCAAAAAGAAATAACCCTTTTTACGAGTACGTTCTTCTTCGTTTACATAGGGCTTCTGTTCAGCATCAGCAATGCGACCATCTCGGCGCTTGTCCTAGCGCTTATGCTGTCTTTTATAATAATGCTGGTGCGCCTCTTTTTTGCCCCGACACTAAACCGGTTCATGTCCGATAACAGCGTAGACCGCGCCCAGCAGCAGAAATTAGTATACTACAATGTAGCGCGTGGGCTTTCGCCATCGATAGTGGCAACCCTGCCATTGGCGGCGGGCATAATAATACCAGGTTTCCTAGATGAAATATTCATGGTGATACTGTTCACAAACGTGCTGTCCACTGCCGGCATATTCCTCACATATAAATATGCAGCGCATGGTCAGGGGGTTAAGGCCCAATATCAAAACCAGCCATAAATAGGCTATAAAAACCTATTGTATATATAATATTGTGATTCCTAAAGCGGATTAACAATATATTGGTGTAAAAATGGTAGTAGCAGATCCTTTGTATGCAGTTGCAGCTTCGATAGCGATTGCGGGCGGACTTATAGGCACAGGCATGGCACAGCAGGGCATTGGCGCTGCAGGAATGGGCATCATAGCCGAGAAACCCGAAAAATTCGGCCAGGTGCTGTTCTTTTTTGTCATTCCCGAAACGCTCTGGATAATAGGTTTCGTACTCGGTCTAATACTGCTTTTGCAGATACTTTAGTTCTACGCAGGCGGTAAGCTATGGGCTTCGAAGACATTCTTGAAAGCATAAACAAGCAAAAGGCAGACAAGCTAAAGGAGATATCCGATAATTTAAATAGCGTCATTGCAGGGATACTTTCAGGGGTGGAGGCTGAAGTGGATGGGTACTCTAAGAAGCTCCAGGAAAAAGCAAAGTTCGAACGCGTACAGATCATGAACAGGGAGATGTCAAAGGCTGCGATCAGGGCCAAAAGCGCATATAACATGGAAGTAAATGCGGCAATAGAATCTGCTCTCGGCACGATAGCGGAAAATTATCAAAAGTACATGAAAACCGACCAGTATAAGAAATTGATTGTAAAGCTTGTCCAGGTAGTCTCAAAGGAACTGGGTGACGATTGCACAATAACAATTGGTCAAGAAGACGCGAAACTCATAAGCAGGGGCAAGCAGAAGTTGAATATCCTAGACTCGGGAAACGAATTCATAGGCGGATTTAAGGCAACGTCAAGGGATGGCAAACGCGAAGTGGACTACACATTGAAGAGCATAATTGAAAACTCCAAGGATTATATAGCGAATAAGGTATTGGAGCTCATAAAGGAGTGATTATGGATACTGCTTATCTCGGCAAATACGGCCAGCTCAGGGTTTTAAGCACCGCCTTCCTAGATGGCAGTTTCATAGACCCGCTATCGCAGAAAAAGGGCGCCGAATTCATCAAGCAATTGTCTACTACGAACTATTCGAAGGAGATAGACAATCTATCCGGATTGTACAAAGGCACAGATTTGGTAGAAGCTGTAATAAACACGCATATGATGGCAATGATGCAGAATGTGCTATTTGCCGTGCCAAGCAATGCCCTTCCTTTTGTCAATGCGTACATAAGCAGGTTCGATATAGAAAACATAAAGCTCATACTATCGTCAAAGAAACTCGGATACAAAGTGGATCAGACCGAGGCATTTCTCGTAATCGGCAGGGGTGTGCCAGCCGGGCTTCTGGGGGCCATAATAACAAAAGAGGACTATAAAAACATACTCGAGCAGAATGACATAGAGGGCGTTGTCAAGAGCCTGGTGAAATATGGATATGGGGTTACGCTTATGAAATCGATGGACGCGGTAAAGAAAGACAACGACATATCCGGAATGATATTGTCCCTTGATCTGCTCTATTACGAAAGGCTCATCGATGTGTATAAGATGCACAACAGCCCCGAAGGGCAGGTTCTCAATTATCTAAGCGACAGTATAGACATAAAGAACCTGATGAGCAGCATAAAAGCTTCCGTTATGCACTATAAGGATGTAAAGCCGTACTTTATAAAGGGAGGCAGCATACCGGAGAGTACATTATCGGAGCTTGCAGAAAAGGACGCATATGAAATAAAGGACTATATGCCTTTTAAAATAGATTATGCATTCGACCTGTATAAAAAAGACCCATTCCTCAGCTATATAGAAGTGGCTCTGGAAAAGGAGCTTTATAAAAAGTATATCGGCGCCTTTAGGCGCTCCTGCCTTTCCCTGGGTTTCCTTCTGGCGTTCATGATGCGCGCTGAAATAGAGCGCAATGAACTTAGGAATGCGTGGCTGAAAAACTATTACGGGCTAAGCAGCGAGAGGTTTAGCCATATGAAGATGATAGACTATATAATGTGAAAGCATGGAACTTGAGAAAATAGCGGTTGTTGCAGAGAGGGAAGTAGCATTGGGCTTCAAGCTCGTAGGTATAAAAGACGTTTTCATATCCTCGGGCGAAGAGGGCGCGGGGAAGCTCGCAGACCTCGCAGATTCCGGCCAATACAGCCTTGTAATAGCCTCGAATTCGATACGAAACGTGATTACCTCTGCCACGCTCAGGCGTTTCGAGACCATGCTCAGGCCCATAATCGTTTTCATACCCGTAGAGGGCATAGAAAGCAAGGCGGAATCTGTGGAAACATTGGCAAAAAGGATCTTAGGGGTTAATATTCAAAATGTTAAGTGATATCATGGAAGGTAAAATATTCAGAGTTTCTGGTCCGGTGGTGATAGCGGAAGGCCTTGACAATCCAAAGATGTACGATGTTGTGAAGGTCGGCAATTCCGGCTTGATAGGCGAAATAATAAAGCTCGATAAGGCCCAGGCAATAATACAGGTTTATGAGGATACAAGCGGCATAAAACCTGGAGAGCCCGTGGAAAACACACACAGGCAGTTATCCGTGATGCTCGGCCCCGGGCTGATAGGCTCGATATACGACGGGATACAGCGCCCCCTTGACAAGATAATGTCTAAGAGCGGAGATTTCATAGCCCGAGGTGTGGAGGTCGAAGCGCTCGACACAAGCAAGAAATGGCATTTCACTCCCTTGATGAAAGACGGAGATGATGTAACATCGGGTTCAATCATAGGGGAGGTCGAAGAAACGGAAATAATAAAGCACAAGGTTATGGTGCCTTATGGTGTAGCCGGCGTCATAAAAGGCCTGAAAGAAGGGGACTATACCATAAAAGAAAAAATAGCATCGGTTGCCGACGGCCAAAAGAAAAACATTGATGTTACCCTGCTCCAATACTGGCCCGTAAGGATGCCGCGTCCGGTTGTGGACAAGCTACCACCCGATATACCTCTAATAACAGGGCAGAGGGTTATTGATACATTGTTTCCGGTTGCAAAAGGGGGCACCGCAGCGGTTCCCGGACCGTTTGGGTCGGGCAAGACCGTAATCCAGCACCAGCTCTCGAAATGGAGCGATAGCGACATAGTCATATATGTTGGGTGCGGCGAGCGCGGCAACGAAATGACCGAAATACTTTCTACATTCCCAGAACTCAACGACCCAAAATCTGGTAAGCCTTTGATGCAGAGGACCATACTGATTGCCAATACATCGAACATGCCGGTTGCGGCAAGAGAAGCAAGCATATATACGGGCATAACATTGGCGGAATATTACAGGGACATGGGGTACAATGTCGCACTCATGGCCGACAGCACATCAAGATGGGCAGAAGCGCTAAGGGAAATATCGGGCAGGCTGGAGGAAATGCCCGGAGAGGAGGGATATCCCGCATATCTGGGAAGAAAAATTGCGGAGTTCTATGAACGCGCGGGCAGGGTCAACGTCATGAGCGGAGGAACGGGGTCAATAACCGCGATAGGTGCGGTGTCTCCTCCAGGGGGGGACATATCCGAACCCGTATCGCAAAATACGCTGAGGGTTACAAGGGTATTCTGGGCACTCGATGCCTCGCTGGCGAACAGCAGGCACTTTCCTTCGATAAATTGGCTAAACAGCTATTCTTTGTACATAGACGACCTGAAGTCGTGGTATCTGAAGAACGTATCGGAGGAATGGGCAGAACTTTACCAGAAAGCAATGAGCACGCTGCAGAAAGAAGCAGAAATAAACGAAATAGTGCAGCTCGTTGGATACGATGCGCTGCCCGAGGCAGACAAGTTGATACTCGATATAGCAAAAAGCATAAGGGAAGATTTTCTGCAGCAAAGCGCTTTCGACGAAGTTGATGCATACACCTCAATACGCAAACAGTATGTAATGCTAAAGTCGATCCTTGCATTGGGCGATGAGGAAGAGATAGCACTCAGCAAGGGAGTGACGATGGAGCAGACCGCAGATCTGGACGTAAGGCAGAAAATAGCGAAGATGAAATTCGTGAAGGAGGAATCTGTAGAGCAGTATTACGAAGACATAATGTCATCTATATCAAAAATAAGATCCATTGAGCCGGAGAAGAAATGAATGGTGTTTGAATGAACGACGTATATTACAAAACGATAAACAAAGTCACTAACGTGCTCCTATTCGTGGAAGGCGTAAAGGACGCCGGATACAACGAATTGGTGGAGGTGAAACTGGAAGACGGCAGATCCGTTACAGGGCAGGTTTTGGATAGCAGGGACGGTTTGGCAATAGTCCAGTCGTTCGGCGAGACAAGAGGTATGAATCTGGGCAATACAAAGGTAAAACTTCTGGGCAATACTGCGCACATAAACGTAAGCACAGACATGCTCGGGAGGGTATTCGATGGGATGGGCCGTCCAAGGGACAGGAGCCCCCCAATATACGGCAACGAATCCCTAGATATAAACGGCAGTTCAATAAATCCATACGCCAGGGAAGAACCATCGGAATTCATACAGACCGG
>DAHWIS010000005.1 GCA_027344745.1 Microcaldota archaeon
AGCTCATGCTGCCATAAAGACACCAACAGTATTTAATCGTAAAGATTTAAATACATTTCTACAAAGTGATAGATAGGGGGTTGACTTTTAAACCTTTTGCACGCGCGATTCCTGCGGCAAGCTGGTTTGTTGTCTAAGAAATATTGCTTTTCTATGTAAGTAGAACTCCACCGTCTACAACAATCTGGCTGCCTGTCATGTATGATGACATATCGGATGCCAGAAATAGTGCAACTTTGCCTATGTCGTCTGGATCGCCAAACCTTCCCATAGGTATCTTCTTAAGAAATGCTTCGAGCACCGTCTTGGTGTCGACTCCTGAAGGCATGATATTCTGTTGCAGTTTTTGTACTCCAGGAGTAATTATGCCGCCTGGGGCTATCGCGTTTATGTATATCTTATAGGGTGCCAGCTCTAGCGCTATGTTCTTCGTGAAGCCCCACACACCATGCTTCGACGCGTCGTAATGTGCCAACCCGATCATCGAGGGATGCAAAGCGTCTATCGATGTGATGTTTATTATCTTGCCTCCCCTGTTCTGCTTTATCATTTGCTCTGAAGCATATTTAGTGCACAGAAAGACACCATTCAGATTTACGTCTATCACTTTCTGGAAATCTGCAAGCGCCATGTCCTTTAAGGGTATGTCAGGGAATATGCCTGCATTGTTGACGAGTATGTCTATGCCACCGAATACCTTTACCGTTTCGGATACGAGGTTGCGGACGGCATCTTCCACGGAAACGTCGGTAGGCACCGCAAATGCACTCAGCCCCTTGCTTTTTAGCGCATCGGCTGCCATTTGGTCTTTCTCTGGATTCCTGCTCGCTATGATTACATTTGCTCCGGCCTCTGCAAGCCTTGAAGCAATGCCAAACCCTATGCCTTCTGCTCCGCCTGTGATTATTGCGGTTTTCCCCTTAAGATTCAAAAGGTCTTTGACATTTGTCATGACATACACCTAGTTCTATTTAGTATCTACTGCTTTTATTGATTGCCCTCAAGCCCTTTTTTTGATAAATATTCTTGTCTGCTTGGATCATCTCTTTTGCGGATCTGCAGAACTGCGCCGATGAAACTTTTATCTTTCCGTTCCGATAGGATGCGATTGACCTCTCAAGAATCTCGTTGTAGAACTGCCGAGCGAGAATCGGTTTTTATCCATCTCTTTGTGTCATGTTCCGTGGCATTATGATGGACTTTGACTTGTACGTCATCGTGGAATCAGGTTATTTACATCGTCATTCATGTTTATATATTCTTACGTTTATTATCCATCTGCGTTTGCTTTTGTTTGACAATTTTGTTGTCAAATCTCAGATTGCGCTGCAAGCCAATCACTCCGCCTCTGAAGAGCGTGGGATTTCCCGCTTGCGTTGTTTAAAAAACCCGGATAAACTAAATATGTGATTGCATGGTTAAAACGTTGAAAGCTGATGTCATAGTAGATGCGTTTTCGGGAGTCGCATATGGCGAGGTAAAGAAGATCCTCGATTCGTCCGGCATTGCGATATCGAAAAGCAAGCCCGACTTCGTGATAATAGTAGGCGGGGATGGAACATACCTAAGGCATGCCCCACATAATATGGATATACCTATACTCAAATTGAAGGGCAGGGAACAGGGTCCTCTCGGAAGCAAGGGCGTATTGTACACATACGGAATCGGCAGCCTTGCTGCATGCATAAAAAGGATAAAAAATAAAGATTATAGGATAAAAACGGAACCTGTAATACATTGTGCCTACAAGAAAAAAACCTATCTTTCCGCAGGGGATTTTTACATTGAAAGGCACGGGATGAAGCAGGCGCTCAGGTACTCGATAGATGTGGGCGGGAAAAAGCCAATGGTAAGAATACACGGCATATCTAATGGCTTCATAATAACAACGCCCACAGGCTCTACGGGTTATTACGCGTATCTCGATGTGCTGCTCGGAAGGAAAAAGGAACCGATAAAAGGCATAGGCGTGGCGCACATACTGCCCACCTACATCGAGGAAAATGGCAGGCGCGACTTGCACGATGGCATAAGGAGGCAGTTCGAAGAGGATACCAGCTTTACAGCTATGCTTTTCAGGGAAGAGGGTTATCTCTACGGCGTATCGAACCTTGACAGGGGAATCGTAATAATGCCCAACACAAAAGTGCATTTTAAGATTTTACCTGACAAAATAAAACTGATTGAATTCTGACGATGGTTTAATTGGATTTTAAAAAAATAGAATACAGGAACATCTACCCCAGTAAATATGCAAAACATCCAGTAAGGAACGGATTGCTCCCCGCACTGCTGACGGCCATAAGCATAGTCGTAATAATGTATGTTATAAAGTACTTCAACTTCGATTTTCTATATGGGAACGGATCGTCGGAAATAATATTTGCTTCCTTTGCTTCAAGCGCATTCATACTTTTCATGATGCCAAGGTCAAGATCGGCGAGGCCTTCAAAATTCCTTAAGAGTTATTTCATAGCTGCAGGCATGGGGTATATCGGATTCGTACTCATCCCGTTTGTGCCGGAATACCTGCTTTTTACGCTGATGCTGTTTTTGGGCGTATTGCTACTTGTAGCTACACGGAGTGAACATGCGCCCGCCTTGGGCATACTCTTTGCATTTCTGCTCTTCAGGGTCGGGCCCCTTGGCGTAATAGTAATAATAATATCTGCGTTCTTACTTTTATTCCTCAGGATATTGATGGAAAACTCAATATTCATTTTAGAGGGGCTTGAAAGAGCGGGGAGGAGAAAACGCAGGCTCAAAAAAAACGGTTAGGTGATGCATTCATGATGCCCCTTTCAAAATATGCAAAAATAAAAGGCACAATAAAAAACTCTCCCGAGGACTTTTTGGTAGAAGAGATAGGCTTAAACGGGGACATATTCGAATTAGGCAAAACCTACTCATTTGATGTTCACGCAGATGGCAAAGATGATGAATATAAGTTTTCCAATTTTATAATGCAGAAAAGAGATTGGAATACAGCGCAGGCACTTAGAGGCATCGCAAAAAAGTTCAGGCGCGGAATGAAATCGGTAGGGTTTGCAGGCACTAAGGACAGGCAGTCCACATCGACGCAGATGTGCAGCATCTTCGGCGTAGAGCCAGAACGCATTCTGGGCGTCCATATTAAAGACATATCAATAAATGGCGCCTGGAAGTCCAGTGTTCCGGTGAAGCTGGGCGACCTCTTAGGCAACAGGTTTACCGTAAGGATAAGGTATAATTCAAGACATCCGCATGCAGAGGATATAATAAAAGAACTCGGCGGGACGTTCCCTAATTATTTTGGCGCACAAAGGTTCGGATCGCGGGGCAACAATGTTGGCATTGGGCTAAGCATACTGAAAAACGATTTCAAAGATGCGGCAATGTCATTTTTAACAGACACAAAAAGCGAGAGGAATGAAATTGCAATAGAGGCCAGGAACAGACTTCGCGATGAACAGGATTTCAAAAAAGCGCTATCCTATTTCCCCAGATACCTGAAATACGAATTGCTTGTAATAGAATACCTGTCCAGATTCCCGGAAAATTACGCCAATGCGATGAGGAAATTACCGAGGCAAACACTGCTGATGTTCGTGCATTCGGTGGAAAGCGAGATATTCAACGATGTAGTGGAATACAGGATACGCAATGACATGCTGAAGCCCGTGGAAGGGGATATATTATGCGGAAGCAATGCGTACGGCTTCCCAGATTATGGGGCGTTGAGCAGTTTCAATGGCGGCGATGCAAAGGGCATGTTCATAGCCGGGAGCATAATAGGCTATAATTCAGACAGCGTCAACGACATAGAAAAAGAAGCTATGGAGAGACTGGATATTTCGAAGGAGTTATTCAAAGTGAAGAGCATGCCTGAGATAAATTGCAAGGGAGCGTACAGGGCGGTTTTTGCACCATACGGCGATATGGCTTATGTCGAAGTTGACGATGGCGCATCTATGAGATTCTCGTTGCCATCGGGTTCGTATGCCACGGTATTGGTAAATGAGTTCATTGACGCCAAGTAGACAATTCTTTTTAGCTTTAGCATCCCTAATACAGCCATGGCAAACATGAGGGATGCTACTATTGCGCTTTCGATAGCCGGCGGATTCATAGCCGTGCTCTATGTGTTTTATTACATGCAGGCACTTTCTTATTCGATAGGGTTTGATTCTGCAGCAATAGGATTGATAACCGGGTACAATCTGAGCGTGAATTCTTCGCTCGTAAGCTCGCTTTCCAATGCATCGGTGATAAAATTTGCGCTATATATAACAGATATCATGCTCCCTTTTGCCATAATCATGTTTGCGATAGGCATACTGTGGCTGTTCTCAAAGGCTTTTACCCGCATGCTGAGCATCAGCTTGGCCTTTGCATCATTGATATTCATACTTCTGACGGTTCTGCTCGAGGCGAACATACACTTCAATGGCGCATTGAGCGTAATAACCCTGTCGTATATCGGAGGAATGATGTCGCTTATTGCCGGGATCATTGGTTTTTATGAAACCAAGAGCATGTCCTTTAAAAGGAGGCTGCAGATAGAGATGAACCCGAATACGCCATACTCTAATATGGTGCTGCTTACTGAGAAGCTGATAGGCAGCCTTAACGGAAAGATAAAGTTATTGGACATGCATTTCGACACTAAGGCACTCGACAATCTTTCCGTGATGCTCAAGGGACATAATAGGAATTTTAGCGAAGTCGACCTGCTGACTAAAAGAGACAGGCTTGGAAAGGACTTTGAAAAGATATATTACGATTTTAAGAAGGAGCTTCATAACGAAGGCATAGTCTTTGACCTCAGGATACTTGACGAGAAGGATGCATTGGAGCAGCACGAGCGCCTGCTTCTCGATTCCAGTTCGGCCTACAAGATACCTCCGCTGAATATAATAAACAAGAAGAGCGAGCATATTGTGGGCGTCAATTTCAGGCATGCGAACCATAGATTCGACGAGCTTTGGGCTAGGGCGAAGAAATTCGAAAATTCCTAGCCGCAGATATTTATTATTCATTTCGCCAGATAAATTTTTTATATGCGAGGTAAAGAGGAGCGTGATTAGTTTATTAGTAGTTGACTTCTTTATTATGATTATGGTGCTTGGATGAGGAATCATATCGCGTTAATATTTATTGCGTTCGGAATAATCCAACTTTTAGTAGGCCTGCCTGCGGCTGCAACGATAGGCACCGCATATGTGCATGCGCCTGCAGTCATATTGCAGAACAATACAGGCATACTCACTACGATAAGCCTGACTGTAAGCAATGGGACGGGCACGACTTCCGTAATCGGTCCTGCCGAAGTAGGCAACACTACTATCGAATCGGCAACCACCGCGGCTATGTATGCATCAGAATTTTTAAATAAGAATTATAGCGACTACAATTTCACATACAGGATAAATGACATTAACGCCAACGTATCCGGGCCTAGCGCAGGGATGGCTATGACCCTGTTGGGCATATCCGCATTCACGGGCATACGCCTGCCTGCCAACTTCACCCTTACGGGCACTATATCCCCAAATGGCAACATAGGCGAGATAGGGGGCGTTTATGATAAGATGGCCGCAGCAAAGGCAGCGGAGATGAAGTTTGCGCTTGTGCCGAGGGTTTCCAATGCATCGTTCGAAAATGAATTGTATTACATAGTAGAAAAAACGTTCAACATACCATTGATACAGGTTTCCAACGTGTCGCAGGCAAGCGATTATGCGTTATATGGGAAAAGCCTATCTGGTATGCATACCGCATTCAACCCATACGTCGGATATAACGTGAGCAGGATTTCAGAGGCGCCGTTGACTTGCTCGGGTTCATGCAACATGGGCAGGTTTGCAGCACTTTCAAATTTCACTTATAATATGACTAAAAAAGCGATAGCAAAGCTTTCTGCAGAACCCGGATTCTACAATGCGAGCAGAAGATTTTCTGCTATGTTAAACCAAAGCGGCGCATTATCCGGTAAGGGATATTATTATTTGAGCGCAGACATGAGCTTCCTTACTTACCTAAATGTATTTACCTTCCTGAACCACAACACCAATAAGACAGACGGGTTGGATACGCTAAACAATATCGGGCTGTATTGCTCTGGCAATTCTGCGCCGCAGATAACCAATACTAACTATGAGTATGTATTAGGAGGCGAACTTAGGCAATCGTGGGCAAATTACACGCTCAATGCGACAATCGGCACCTACAACCTTACTGCGATGGATACAGATGGAGTTTTAAGGGATATTTATGGGGGCGCAAGTGCAAGCGGATGGTGCAATGCTGCCAATTTCATGTACAGCATAGCTTCAAACGTCAATGGGACGCCGATAATATTTTCCCAGAACATAAAAAGCGCAGCCGCTTCGGGAATATCGAACGCGACGAAATATCCAGGGCTTTATCTGACTACGGCTTTGGCCGCATATAAGCAGGGCAACTATCCAATGGCTTTGCTTGATTCGGATTATGCGGTATCGTTGGGCAGCATAGGCACATACTACAATATGTCAACACAGCATTTAATATCCAACGCCACCAGGCTGGCTTATAACTCGACGTATGGCATATGGGCGACCGAATTCAGCAACGAGGCGCTGTTCTATGTTCAGGAAGCAGGCATGAACGATGCCAACGTCACGCTCGCGCATTCGTATGCGTTGGACGCCTATCAGTCCGCAGTGCTTGCAAACATGCTTGGCAACAGCACAAGATTATTGAACGATAATATGGTGGCAGGTGTGACTGCGCCAGCAAACGGCGTATCGACAAACGTAGACGTTAAAGGGCTTGAAAACATCCTCATAGCCATATTGATATTGGATTTGGCAATATTTGCGGTGGCTGTGGCAATCCTCGCAATGGCATTGCGCATGATGTCAAAAGCAGGCATGAATGTACATAACAACGGAAAAACTAACCGCAACCGAAAGAGATAAAATAGGTTAGGTGTAAAAAAGTATTTGCAATAGGTGATTTTATAGCTAATGTATTACCAGGTAAGACTTGCGTATCTTGCGGCAGGCTGACACACGAATATACGGAATTCCTGTGCCCGAAGTGCGGCAAAGGCGTTATAATAAGATGCGACCACTGCAGGAAGATAACAAATATTTATAGATGCACTGAGTGCGGATTTGGGGGACCATAATGTCGAAAGTAGGTATAGTTTATAAAGTGTACCCTAAAGAGGGCGAAATGGATAACGCCAGGGAAAACATAAAGAAGGAATACGCCCCGGCTAGCATAGAATCGGAGGATGTAGCTTTCGGAATAAAAGTGCTCAAGGTGTTCTTCAAATTTGATGACAGCGATCCAAACATGCAGGATATGGAGGACAAGTTGAAAAAAATTGATGGCGTAAGCGAAGTAGAGGTTTCCGAAGAAAGCCTGCTTTGACTTCCTTTCATCTCTTCTCCTTTCCAGAGTTAATGATTTATAGTTAATTTGCACTATCAATAGTGCGTTTAGCGCAGCGGCGAAGCAAATGATACGCTCCATAGAACTCATTAACTGGAAGACGCACAAGGACACGCGCTTGGGATTCCAGCAGGGTGTCAATGTCTTACTGGGAGTTATGGGCGCCGGCAAGAGTTCGATAATGGATGCAATATCGTTCGCCTTTTTCGGCACTTTTCCTGCATTGAAGCAATCAAGGGTCAAGATAGATGACATACCCACCAACAGGCCGACATTTGAAGACAAAGCGGAAGTGGAGCTTGCGTTTGACATAGGCGACGATGTCTACGTAGTAAAAAGAACCCTTAAACGCGGCAAAAGCAGCGAAGCTTTGATAGAGAAGAACGGCGCGTACTTGCAGACGCAGCCGGAGAGGGTTAATGAAGAGATAGAGTTATTGCTTAAGATAGACTATGATACGTTTTCACGGGCCATATATGCAGAACAGAATCGCCTTGATTATTTTTTGGAGTTGAGAAAGGGCGAGAGGAAGAAGGAGATTGACGAGATGCTGGGGCTTGACCATTTCACCACGGTGGAGGAGAATGTTACATCCCTGATAAACAACGTAAAAGGGCTTCTCAAGGAGGATGAACGCATAATCCAAAACGCCGACGTCAAGGCGCTTAAGGAGCAGTTTGCATCTCTCGCCGGAGAACTGAAAAAGCTTGATGCTGAAACCGCTGAAATCGATAAGGAGCATGCCGCATTAAAAGCGAAAAAACTTGCGCAGGCGTCAAAATTATCCGAAATGAAAAAAGCATATGCAGAAAAGGTAGAGTTTAAAGATCGCGCGACACAGGTAAAAAGCAGGATAACCACATTAGACGAGGAATTTAAGCGCATCGAATCCTTAGGCATAAACCCGAAGATAAGCGGCGAAATAGATGAATTGTCAAAAAAAGAATCGGATCTCAATTCTAGCATAAACGAACTTAGACGTTCGCAACAGAAACTCACAACAAGCGTGGCAGGATTGAATGAAAGGATAAAAATTAACGAGAAGAAGGAATCGGATTATAGGAATATGGAAAAAGATTTGAAGGAGCTTAATTCGCAGGATATTGAAAAACGTGTAGACGAGAACACATTACGGGTGCAGGATGCCATGAATGAGATGGCAAAGAACAGCACGCGATCGGATGAGATAAAGGAGTGGATCAAGGAGCTCCAGAAGCATCTAAGCAAATGCCCGGTATGCGAACGCGAGTTGGACGAAAGCCTAAGGGTTCAGCTCCTTAAGGGAAAGGAGGACTTGCTCAAAGAAATAGGTGAACGCAATGTAAAGATCAGGGGTGAGATAGACATCAGAAGTTTGGAGATTAAGAAACTAAACGCGCTTCATGACAAGATCAAGCTTCTCAGGAGCAAAATTTCCGAGCACAACGACTTAGACATAGACATAGAGAAGGATAAAAAGGCACTGGAAAGCGCCAATGCAGAACTTTCAAACATTACAAAAAAGATAGATGAGGAGGACAAGGAGCATAAAGCCCTGTCCAAACGGCTTGAGCAGGAGAGGATGATGCTGGAAAAACTGGAACGGATGCAGAAAATTTCGCTTGAGATGAAGCAGGATAATGAGAAGCTTGCGAAGATAAACGAAATGCTGAAGTCCATGCAGATAGACCAGGGCAGCATCGATGCGGCACAGAAAGAGTTTACAGATATAAGCACAAGATTCAGCGCTTTGGTGTCAAAACTTGAAAGCAACGCCAAATTCAGAGACAGCTTATCAAGGCAGATTGATGAGAAGAAAAAGGGCCTTGCCTTGGTTGAAGAGGTAGATGCTAGGCTCAAATCAAGGGCGGCACTTATCGACAACCTTAGCAAATTCAAGACAGCACTTATAGACACGGAGGTTTTCCTTAGGACACAGCTTGTATCATCCATCAATGCGCTCATGCAAAACCTTTGGCAGGGACTTTATCCGTATTCCGATTACCCCGCGCTGCTGCTCAATGCGCACAAGGACGACTATGTTCTTGAGGCCAACCTGAACATAGATGGCAATGAAATTTGGGTACCTATAGACACAGTTGCAAGCGGGGGCGAGAGGAGCGTGGCCTGCCTTACCCTTAGAATAGCCATGGGCATGGTCATAGTGCCCAACTTAAGATGGCTGATACTTGACGAACCAACCCACAATCTTGACAACGCAGGCATACAAAGGCTCATAGAGGTATTCAGTAACACGCTTCCGGAGATAGTAGAACAGATATTCATAATAACGCATGACGATGATTTGAAGCAGATAAATTCTGCAAGAGTTTACACACTTGAAAGGGATAAGGGCACAAATGGGACCACCAATGCAATAGAGGCATGATTTTTATGCGGCTGCACATGTTTCCGGTTTTGCTTTAAATATGTTGTTTCGCATCTAGTTATAGCGTGATAAAATGGATAAAATAGAATTCAAGGATGGACGATTCACAGTATCAGATATGCCTTCGATACTTTATGCCCTGGGCGACGGCATCGGTCCGGAGATTACACGTGCATCTATGGGCGTAATAGACACAGCTGTAGAAAAAGCGTACAAGGGCAAAAAGAAGATAGAATGGAGGGAGGTGTCCGCAGGCGAAGAGGCTGAGAAAAAGGCCGGGAATAGACTGCCCGAGGAGACATTGGAAGCCATAAAGGAGCACAGGCTGCTTTTTAAGGGGCCATTGGAGACCCCGGTAGGCAAGGGTTTCAGGTCGTTGAACGTTACGATAAGGTTGATGATGGATCTGTACGCAAATATAAGGCCGGTAAAATATTTCAAGGGACTGGAAAGCCCTTTGAGGGATCCCGAAAAAGTGGATTTAGTAGTATTTAGGGAAAACACCGACGACTTGTATACGGGCATAGAGTGGCAGGCAAACAGCAATGAAGCCAAAAAATTGAAAGCGTTCCTAAACGATTCGATGAACGTGAGGATATCTGACGATTCGGGCGTAGGCATAAAACCAATGAGCAGAATGAAGACCCAGAGGATAACGCGCATGGCCATAAAGTACGCACTTCAGAACAAACGGAGATCGGTCACCATAATGCACAAAGGCAACATAATGAAGTATACGGAAGGCGCATTCAGGGAATGGGCTTACGAAACCGCAGTAAACGAATTTAGGGACGATATAGTCACCGAGGAAGAATTATACTCTAATTACAACGGTACGATGCCAAGCGGCAAGTTGCTCATAAATGACAGGATAGCAGACAATATGTTCCAGCAGGTGATAGCAAAACCGAGCCTTTACGATGTGATCCTTGCGCCCAACCTCAATGGCGATTATATATCGGATGCTGCGGGGGCACTTATAGGTGACATAGGAGTATTGGGCAGTGCCAACATAGGAGATACCGGAGGCATGTTTGAAGCGGTTCACGGCACTGCGCCGAAATACGCAGGGAAAAACGTCGCAAACCCCATGGGCATGATAAAGGCCGGCACGCTGATGCTGGAATTCATCGGATGGACAGAAGCAAAGGATATCATAGACAATGCCCTAGCCAAAGCGATTAGTACAAAAAAGGTAACGCAGGATATCGCAAGATTTATGGGCGTAGAACCGTTGGGCACAAAGGAATTCGCAGAGACCATAATGGGATTTATCAGAGAATAAGAGATTAGATCGGCAGACCTAATCCATGCGCCCGCATCATTTTGCTGCATTCATCACATACTCAAGGAACTTCTCTTCTGGCTGGGCGCCTTCGAATGACACATCGTCGTTTATCACTATTTTTGGCACCGCCATGACCTTGAATTTTTCCGACAGCTGCATGAACTCCGAAGACTCTATCATACTGCCCGTTATGAACTTGCTCTCCATAGCAAACTGATGGGCCAGCCTCACCGCTTTCGGGCACCATGGGCACGTAGGGGTCACGAACACCTTTATGTCTACGGGTTTCTTCAACTCCTTTAGCCTTTCCTTTGTTGTATTGGACAACCTGGTAATGCCTTTGGATGCATCGACTATGTCTTCGAGAAGCGATGCGAATTCGTACCCTGCAGGAATTCCAAAATAGATTGCGTTGTATACCCTGCTACCACCAATAATCAGTGCCGGGACCTTGTCTATGCCGAGGAACTTTGCCTCCTTCTGCGATTTGTTTATGTCGTATTCGACAAGCTTTATGCGGCTGTCAGCAGATACCAGTTCTTTGAGCAGTTCTCTAGTTTCGTTGCAATATTCGCATGCCTCCTTCTTGTCGTCATAAAAGAGCATCAGATTTACGTCTCCCTTGAGGTCCTTCTGAAACATTTCCTTTATGGCTTTTATGTCGTCGTTTTTAAGATATGCCACATTAGTCACCAATGAGATTAACTACATTCCTTTTGCAGGTACGCGTATTTAAACAAGGTGCACTGAAAAATGCAGTGCAGTAAAATTACAATGCATCGATACCCAAGCCTTTCTTTTCGCCCTTTTGGCTCGATTGGCCCATTATCTCTGGGCTTTTGACGCCGGTGAATATAGCAATGACCTCTATCTTGCCGTTGTACGCAGGGTCAATCCTCGCGCCCCATAGCACGTTGGCGGTTGGAGCCGCCATCTCGGTAAGTTTCCTGCCTACCTCGTTTGCTTCGCCCAGCGTCATGTCCTCTCCGCCTGTTATGTGTACGAGCACACCGGTTGCACCCTCATAATCGACATCAAGAAGTTTGTTCCTTAGTGTATCTTCCACTACCTCGTCTACCTTGTTAGTGCCTTTACCTTCGCCTATGCTTATCATTGCTATTCCACCGCTGTTCATTATGCTCTTTACATCGGCAAAATCCAGATTTATGAAGC
>DAHWIS010000049.1 GCA_027344745.1 Microcaldota archaeon
TCCTGGTTGCCATGTGATCTCTGAGCATTTGAACATACCTTTAACGGATCGTAGAAAAGCTATAAATTAATTGATGTATCTAATAGAAGTGGATGATTTATATGGCTTACTCTCAGATATCCGATGTTGCAAAAAAGACAGGGAAAGAGATTTCGATCCATGGTTGGATTCACAGAAAAAGGGAAAGCGGCGGTATAATATTCATAGTGGTTAGAGACAGGTCCGGAATAGTTCAGGTTGCTATTAAAAAAGACAGCATAAACGAAAAGGAATGGCAGGAGGCAGCAGACTCGTCTATAGAATCGAGCATATCAATAAAGGGCATCGTAAAGGAGGATTCGCGTGCGCCTACCGGATATGAAGTAGAGGTAAAAAACTTCAAACAGATAAATTCATCGGCTCCATTCCCAATAACCGAATATCAGAGCACAGAATTGCTACTTGATAAGCGGCATCTGTGGCTAAGAAGCAGAAGGATGTCAGAAATAATGAAGACGCGCGCATATATGTTCAGGTATGCGCGCGAGTTCCTAGATAAGCACGGCTTCTTCGAAATCACGCCCCCTCTTCTAACCTCTTCTGGAGGTGAGACCGGTGCAGAGATGTTCGAGCTAAACTATTACGGTCAGAAGGCGTATCTTACCGAATCATCGCAGCTTTATGCGGAGGCTATGATATATTCGCTTGAAAAGGTTTACTCCTTTGTGCCTTCTTTCCGTGCAGAGAAATCAAGGACGATAAAGCATCTTGCAGAATACTGGCACCTAGAGCCAGAGATGGCATATTACAGCAACGAGAAATCCATGGGAGTACAGGAAAGGCTGATAAGCCATATTGCGGAAAAAGTAGCCAAGAATAATGAAGAGCAACTTAAGGAAATAGGTGCAAGCAAGGACGACCTGCTGAGGATAAAACCGCCTTTCAAGAGGGTAACATACGAGAAGGCCATAGAAATTCTTAACAGCAAGGGCAAAAGCCTGAAATGGGGCGACGACTTCGGAGTCGAGGAAGAAAAACTTCTGACGGAAGATGAAGACAGACCCATATTCGTCACATACTGGCCAAAAGAGCTGAAACCATTCTACATGCCTATAAACCCGAAAGACGAGAGGACGGTTTTGTGCGCCGATATGCAGGCGCCCCGAGGCCACGGGGAGATAATAGGAGGGAGCGAGAGGATATGGAAGGAAGATCAACTCATGGAGCGTTTTGCGTCGGTAGAAAAAGCAAAGGGTATAAAGTTCAACATGGACAATTATGGGTGGTATCTAGACCTGTCTAAATACGGCTCCGTACAGCATTCGGGCTTCGGCATGGGCATGGAGCGCGTAATAAAATGGATGCTTAACCTAGACCACATACGCGATGCGATACCATTCCCAAGGATGATAAACCGTATAAACCCGTAATGCGGAACGGCATATCGTGCAGGTAGTGACATGCATAAAACGAATAGAACCTGCAGGCAGCCATAGCCCAAAAATAATAAAAGTATTTAAAGCTAATCTAAGAA
Organism: Microcaldota archaeon; assembly: GCA_027344745.1. Classification (GTDB taxonomy): domain Archaea; phylum Micrarchaeota; class Micrarchaeia; order Micrarchaeales; family Micrarchaeaceae; genus JAMCYW01. Next base: position 1,514 of record DAHWIS010000049.1, read on the forward strand.
TAATATACAGGTGATCGGATGAAGGTTTCAGACATTTATAGCATGGACATATACAGCGACAATGGCCAGTACCTTGGAGAGGTAAAGGATGCAATAATCGACCTGGAAAGGGGAGAAGTGAGCAGATTGCTCATGGAAGAATGGAAGAACACTGGAGAGGAAGAGGTAAGGAAGCTTTTGCAGCAAAGGAGCATTCTGTTCAAGAACATCAAGAACATAGGGGATGTTGTGCTCGTATCTGCAGTCGGCAATGCAAAAGGCATCGTTAGCTCGAGTACGGAAGTCTCCGATCTTGCTACTAAGTAAGCGCGTTTATTGCCACGTTATCTTTTGTGGCAATTTTATTCCTTTTTGGCCCTTGTACAATCCCGAATAGGCTTTTCCAGTCCTGTTGTCCAATTTCTCGAATATTATATGTGCAAAACCTATGTTGGGCTTTATCATTATCCTGTAAGGGGCGTTGTTTACCACTTCCAATGTTATGTTTCCGTTGAATCCTGCATCGATTATCGTTGGCGGCATCGAAAGTCCATGCCTTGCCCATGTACTTCTAAGCTCCACGAATCCAGCTATGTCGTCAGGCATTGAAATATACTCCTTTGTTGACATAAGCACCTGCTCCTTCGGATCTATCACTAAAAGTTTCTGTTCTTTTAATATAGTATAGGCCGAAGCTATGTGCTTTTCATTCGATGGATCGAGCACAAAATTCTTGCCCAGCATCTTATGATGCGCTATTTCATCATCGAGCCTGCAGTCTATTCCGTTTTCCCTTACTATGTCCTTTTTGAAAGGCGTTATCTTAAGCCTGCCATGCTTTATCATGTTGTTTATGTCGTAATCTGATAATATCATCGCATCACATAATGCATTTACATCCTACATGCTAAATATTTTTCCAACTGCATCGGATTCCGCCACATAAGGAAATTATTTATAATAGATGCTGTAAAATCATAGATGAGGCAATGCGAATCAGTGCTCCCTTCGTCTAGTCCGGCCAAGGACGCGGGGCTTTCAATCCTGCAACTCGGGTTCAAATCCCGAAGGGAGCAAATCAGATTTGGGGTTATACACATAAGCCTCAGATGTTACCTTTTTCTAACGTAGTTTTGGCACGAAAAATAGCGGAAAAAGTTATTATATGGCTTTTGCAACTCTTTTTTATGAGTGTTAGTAAGCAGGGCAGGCAAGCCACCGTTTATATTTACTGTCATGGAGATTCTATTTGCCGAGGAACTTATTTTGGGATAATACAAAATTTTACATTTACACAATGTTTATATATTTGAAATTACGCTACTTGTTACAGTGATTAAATGGAAGCAACAGCAGATAAGACGGCAATAGCCCCACAGGCATCGGGGGCAAGATTCGGCGACTTTAAATCTGTTTCAGGCTCGACAGGAAAAACCCTGTACGTATTGCAGGAAGAGGCGGATTATTTTAGGTCAATGGAGCTTTTGTCAAATGCGACATTAAGGCCTGTGACGTACCAGGAACTCCTTCCTCTTCTAATGAATGACGAGTATCTTCCTCTTCAGATGAATGACCTTATGAACTTACTGAAAGAAAAGTGGTTCTGGCTTGCCGGGGATGGCATGGACAAGAGCGGAAGATTCACAATCGACGATAAGGGCAAGCTAAGAGAGATTACAGAGAAGGAAAAGCTCTCCGAGGAATGGAAGGTTTATGCATGGCCCGGAAAACAACGGCTGATGTTACACATCGATTCGGACGACTTCGCTGCCGACCGTGGCCAGCGTTACCACCTAGGTGCCCACCTCATGCCGCAGGAGGTCGCTCCAGTGGTAGTTGGCGTGCCTGCCGCACCTACATCCTATATGCTCAGAGGAGCAAAGGAGTAGATCGTCAAACTAAGAGAAACGACAAAGCCAGAGAACCTCGATGCAATCGAAAAGGTTCTATGCAGTCTATGACCTTCTCCTCCACGTAAACGTGGGAGTTTCGTTTGCGTTTATGTTGATTGCATTGCCAGATTATCGTATATAATCGGTTAGTTGTGCCCTTTTCCTTGATTCTTCGATGTAAGCTACAACTACCTCATCAACGAACGTGTGGAATATATGTAGATCTGGATTTATGGCATAGGCAAACTGTGCTTCAGCGCTACTGTCGCCCGTTGCTGCATGCATCAACGCTTTAGTAAAACTACAGTAATCATCGTATATGTCCCGCCCTCTCAACCCCCTTCTTTCAATCCAGTTCACCACATCCGTTAGGGCCTGGGTTTCGGAAACGGGGTTTTCTATATATTTGGTCATCGCAATACCGGTTACGACTATAAACGCCCCAATATCGAGTTTTCCATCGCCATTGCATGCCAAATCAGCAATTTTTTTGATGTTGCCGCTGCCCAAATGGCCAAGAGCGGATAACGTCCTTGCCATTTTCTCTATGTCTGAATTAACAACATTTTTGAATATAAAATTTATTCCGTTTGGGTCCAGGCCCATTGTCTTAACGACCTCCAGGTATCTTCTTCCGTTCTCATGGTTGGAAAGCATGCTTAACGCCAAAAATGCGTCGTAATCATTCCCCACAAGCCTTTCCAATAATGCAGAATTTTCATCGTTATCTTTTTTTGCTTCCATAATATCTGCGATACTTAAATTCCACCAGATATTTATTTGTGCTTAATGCTGTGTGTAGAACGCAGATACACGTTGCTATTTATATCTGATTGGCTAAATTT
>DAHWIS010000059.1 GCA_027344745.1 Microcaldota archaeon
TCGAGAGTTCAAATCTCTCCAGGCCCATTCATTTCCGGGGGTTATATGCAACCCGATGAAATGATATCAAGTTATCTAAATGTTTTGATATCCGGATATCAAAACATACGGCCGGGTGTGAAAACCTGCACGAAAAAGATAAATATCTTCAAAATAATCCTTTCTCATGGAAAAATCAAAAAGCAGGCAAATCTGCGATACAACCGAATTATTCGGTATGAGTGCGTTCTTTCACATAATCGATAAAATGCAGAACATAAAAGAAAAGCAAATATCGGAATTGAATTCGCTCTATGAAAAGTCCAGCTCCGGCAACATAAAAGGCATAATTACCGACATAATAGACATGGCTGAAAAGAGCAAATCCCTGATAGCCGAAATAAAATCAAGTTCAAATGTGGGGCAAATAGAGCAGCAGAGGGACTATGCAATGTACGACCACCTGTTATCTGAAGACATAAGCATAGAAGCCAATAACGCCGAAAGCCTGTTGAAGGCAGCATTAAAAGAATCAAAAGACCTTGTGGGTATCCTTTCAGTGCTCAAATCAAACTATGGCCCAGAGTTAAGCAGGCGCCTTGAAGCGTTGGAATACAACGAGATACTGAACAAGAACAGGATATCCAATCTTTTGGATACCTTTATCTATGAAAGCTGGTAATGTCGATCGGATCGCATCGCATTGCGCTGCCAACGCGCAGATAGCAACTATTTTATATTCGGCATCGAATAATGACTAGGTGTAACTTTGCCGGACGATTGCATATTCTGCAAGCTTCATGATTCGGGCGATCAATTATACAAGGACGATATATGCTACGTAATACTTGACAAGTATCCGATATCGAAAGGGCACGTTCTCGTTGTGACCAAAAGGCACTTCAAGGACATAACCGATGCGGACGACGACACCGTAGCGCACCTTGCAGTAATTTCAAAGAAGTTTGCAGTGTTATTAAGGGAAAGGCTGAACGCCGAAGGCGTTAATGTTGGGACAAACATAGGAAAAGCTGCGGGGCAGGCAATCATGCATGCCCATATGCACATTATACCGAGATACAAAGGCCAAGGCAGAAGCTTCAATTACGGACGCAATAACGAGATCACCGTAGATGAAAAAGAGGAACTGAAATCCATCCTTACATCGCAATAGGCATAAAATCAATGCGCTTAGAATTATCAGATAAAGGTGTTTTCCTGGCAGATTTACCTTGGATTATAGAAACAAAGATGAAAAAGCAGGGCTATCACTTCGTCGGCAAGCATTCTGCGGTGAAGATATGCGAATATACCGCAAATGGCATAAGAGGCGAAACCCTCTGCTACAAGTATTCTTTTTATGGGATAAAAAGCTGGCAATGCATACAGGGCACCCCTGCGATAGGATGCGATATAGCATGCAAATTCTGCTGGAGGCTCATACCCGAAGAGATGGGGGTGAATTGGAATGAGCTCAATGCTGTAAGCGAATGGGATGATCCCGAAACGATAGTGGACGGCATGATAAGGGAGCAGAGGCGCATAGTGAGCGGTTTCAAGGCCACCGCAGATACACCTCTAAAGCTAAAGCGCTGGGAGGAGGCGAACGACCCTAAACATGTGGCTATAAGCCTTACCGGCGAGCCCACGTTCTACCCTAAGCTCAAGGCGCTTATATCCGAATTCCATAAGCGCGGCATAAGTACGTTTCTGGTAACCAACGGCACGCTTCCAGAAGCTATCGAAAAACTGGACCCGCTGCCTACTCAAATATACATATCGCTGCAAGCTCCAGACGAAGAAAGTTACATAAAAATTACGCGTCCGAAGATACCGGATACATGGAAAAGGTTCCTGAAATCACTATCGCTTCTCAAGGGTATAAAAACAAGGACGGTATTGAGGATGACATTGATAAAAGGTTTGAATATGCATAATCCGGAGGGTTATGCGACGCTGATAAAAACTGCAAAACCAAATTATGTGGAGGTAAAGGGTTTCTCATTCGTAGGGGGAGCCAGGGGCGAAGACAGGGGGCTAAGCCTTACAAGCATGCCAAACCACGACGAGATAAAGGAATTTGCACATAAGCTTTCAGAATTGACGGGATACATAGAAACCGCAGAGCATAAACCCAGCAGGATAGAGCTTCTTTCAAGGGACGCACAGTCGGCGAAAAGCAGGGTAATAGACTTTTCGAAAATACATTAACCCGTGCCCAACGGACATTGCGCTTCCAGGCAAGCTCCTCATGCGCGAAGCTCTGGATTAATCGGTGCATTCGCAAGCGTCAGGACTTTGTATCTGCCTTCCCCTGCGCGTAAAGCTCGGACGCGAGCTTGAATCTTGAGACAGAGTGCGCAACTACCCTGCCCTTGCCTTCAAATTTGGCCAGAAAAACGCCTTCTCCGGCAAACAGCATGCTGCGTATGTTGTCTACCATGGTTATTTTGTATTTCAAGGTATTGTCGAATCCGGCTATGTGTCCCGGGTCTATCTCCAATGGCTCTGTCCCGTCAAGCGTGTACTCGACTATGTCCCCAACCACGTGGAGAAATACGCTTCCGGGGCCGACGAACTTCTGCAGTATCAAACCCGCGCCTCCGAAGAATGCAGCGCCGATGCTTACAGATTCGATTGTAAACTTTACCTGTTCTGTTGCAGCTATGAATGCATAGTGCTCTGCAGCAAACGATTCTCCAGCGGCTAACTGCACTTCGTACGCCTTCCCCGGCAACACTCCTCCTATGGTAACGTTTCCGGATCCGCCATCCGCCTTGAATTCCGTAAGGAATCCCGTTGCGCCTGTCGCCTTCCTCTCTATCGCGCCCACTATGCCCCCGGCGAGCTTCGGCATCATCTTTATGTTCTTGCTCTTGCTCACGAGCTTTCCCGCATCGGAGAAGATCCCCTCGCCATTGTTAAGTTTTATATTTATTACCTGCATGCTGTGCCCGATTATCTGATATTCCATAAGATCAGATACTAATCAAAATAAAAAGCTAAAAACCTGCCTAAGGGCGAAGCGGCGCGAGCATCGTTGCGTTGCAATTCGTGCATGTAGTAATAGAGACCTTTTTTTTGCCAACGACGCGCACAGTGCAATTCTTACCCTGGACAAGCACATAGTTGCATTTTTTGCATACGCCGTACTTAATGGCTTTTGGGAGCTTGACCTTGTAATGCATGCTTATCTTGCGCATCAGCTTTACGTGCCTTGTCGCTAATCGCGCATCCCCATTACCAACAAACTCGTTGCGTGCTATCCCGTAAAGGATGCCTATTCTCTCAGATGCTATCTCTTTGAGCATGCCCTTGTTGCTTTTTGCCATCCATACACTTTATTTGACTCCTAATTTTTCTATCAACAGGTCAAGGCTTTCCTCTATATTGCGCGAATCCTTTATTGTTACCACATTGCTGGAAATTTCAATCTGGTTGGCTGTGGGCACGCCATGAAACAGCAGTATAAGCCTTTTCAATTCGTCATTTCCCGCCGTAGCTATAGATTTGTTTTTTATTATATTGGCCCTTGCGGGAATTTTCACCGCATTGTCTACTGCGCAGACGTATTTGCCCGCGTTGTTGAACTGCATCACCAAATCGAGCAGGGGCCTAAATTCAAACAGCTTATACGAGTCTATGCCTACGCCATCGACTATGAATATGCCATTGTAATCTGAAGGATTGGCCTTGCCCGCGTTTACATCAGGCATGGATCTTGATCCATGGTAGCCTATGCACTCTTTTGTGCTGTAGCTTGACACGTCATAGCTTATGCCCCATCTGCCGAAAAGCATCTTTACCATAGAAAGCGTCTCGTCCTTGAAATCCTTCGGCGCTATGAATATGAGAAATTTCATACAATCAAGAGTAATTCTACTGATAAATATTTATGCCTTTTATTTTTGGCGTATCTCCCGCGAAATCCTGGCAAGCTTGTGGCCTTTTGCTTTGAGCTCCATCTCATAGAAATATCCAAATGACATAAGATGGACTTCGAAATTCCTTTCTGCAAGCCTCTGCATTAATCCCATCATCATCGCATTGGCTTCAGCCGGAGGCGCAAGGTCCGCAAACATGTGCGCAAAGGGGTTCAGCACAAGCGTAGATACGCCCATATTCCCCGATATCTTGATTATTTCGCCTACCGCCCTATCTATTATGTCCACTTTGTTTTGGCTGTCGTCTTTCTCAAAACCTACGAAAAGCAGCAGCGAATTTTTTACCCTTATCTCTACGGGTTCGGCTATCACGTCGGACCTTCCCTTTTCTGTAGGCATCGCGTTCAGGTAATCAAGATGCCATGCCATAAATCTCAATGCAATGCGCCTCCAACCATAAGCCTATGGGCCCTTGTACAAGGGCCCGCAATGACAAACATCAGCTTTCCATATACGGTGCTAAGACGTACGCCAACTTCACGTCGCCTATTCCCTAGTCTATCTTTATCGGCTCGTCGGTCTTTAGCGACAGCACTACCGAAGAATTAGACGGGCACGCGTTTATTATCCTTTGCAGGTATTCCAGGTTGAACGTGACCGATGAGGCCTTGCCCACATCCAGCTTTTTTATTATCTCGGCGTTGTTCAGGTGTTCCTCTTCGAGCTCACCTGCATCGCCTCTTGCGGCTACTACAAAAGACTCCTTTGCGGTCTTGAAGCTTATATACGTTGAAAGCAGATTTGCGTCCTTCAATATCTCCTTCAGGGAGTCGCTTTTGACCTCTACGATCGATTCAAACTCCACTTTCGGCTCCTTATCTGCCTCTTTTCTCACATCTATCATTGGCAGTTTATACCTCCTCCTGCTTTGCTGCCCTATGAATTCCATCGAGAACTTGTTGTTTGCGTCTTTCATGGACAACTGTTCTCCAGATCTTGAACTTGAAAGAATCTTGCTTAAATTATCGAGGTTTAGCCCTACGCTTATCTGCTTGTCTACCTCATATTTGGAGAAAGCCTTGTTGGGTATGAAAAACGATATCATGCTGATGCCCGAAGGATCCATAGCCTTAAGGGATATGCCCTCCTTTCCTATGTTGAACGAACCCTCGTCTACGAGGCTTACTATGGAGTCTACGCAATTTTTCCAGTACTTCGCATCATCAATCTTTATCTCGAACATAAAATCACTATAATTAGCATTAATATTAACCTAAAAAGTAATAAAAACATTCCCAAAACTACCATTAAATATCTGTTAATGGAAAGCAATTATGGGTATTTTATTGACAACAGTGGAAAAGCCCAATGAGGCAATAAAAGAACACGTATCATCTTTACTTAGGGTAAGCAACCTAAATGACTTTCATGCTGCAATTAAGTCTGAAATCTCAAACGTAATAAAAAGATATGTTTCAGAAGCTGCAGATGCGATGATGCTTGAATCAGAAAGGAAAGAATACGCAAAAGTATTGAATGATTACCAATCCAGAAAAAGCCATTATAGTAGGCCTTTGCTTGTAATGCTCACATCAGGGCTTTACGGGAACGAAAGCCCTAACGCTATAATGCTTGCATCTATAATGCAGATGTCTGAGGAATGGATGCTCATATTGGACGATATACAAGATAAGGCTGAAATGCGAAGAGGCGGAAAGACGCTGCATGCCATATACGGTGAGCAAATAGCCAGTCTCGCATCAGCTACCCTTGAGTCTGTAATGCACATAATGCTTTCTGACTATAAAGATGCAGAACCTAATAAAATCGTAGCAAACAAAGTGTATGCCGCCTTTAAAGAAATAGGCTATCATACTGCTGCGGGACAGCATCTGGATCTTAAGTTTACATATTCAATAAAAAATTTTGGTAAAATAGACTATAACTTCTATTATTCTATGGTAGATGGAAAGACATCTAGGTATACAGTATATGGCCCAATGGTAATAGGCGCCCTAGCTTCGGGAATGGATGGCGAAGTTGTAGAAATGCTTACAACTATAGGTAAATCCGCAGGCATTGCATTTCAAATATCCGATGATATAATGG
>DAHWIS010000080.1 GCA_027344745.1 Microcaldota archaeon
TTTTACGCCCGAAGCATAGCAGATATCGAAAAGACTTTGATAGATTCTGTATATTTTCACGCACGCTTCAGTAAACCGGTTTATACTGCAATAATAAAAAAGGTCGATAGGAAAAAATTGAATAAATACCTAAAGCAATATACCGAAATAATAAAGAAACAGGTTAGCAATCTAATGGATTGAGGATCTGAATCCCCGATAGCAAATTGTGTTATTGCGGCTTTCGGTGGCGTTCTCCAGCGACGCATCTGCTTTGCAATAGGCCTATCATTCACTCAGCGTGAACGTTTTCCGGAAGCCTTGCGCCTTGAAGCTTTTTTGCGAGGTTTCTTGGAACCGAGCAATGCCCCTTTACCCTCTATCTCTTCAACTCCGCGTTCTACGTTCTTTTCTATACTCAAAGCAAGCTTCTCAAAATCGGTCACGAATTCCTTGGTAGAATTGAAGAGCAGCATCAAGCCTATGAAAGCAAATACAACTATCAACGAGCTTATCGAAATGAACAAGTTTACAGATAGGTATGCGCTGAGCGGGACATTCAATGTCGCTGCGCCTTCGGTAGTCGCTATTATGCTCACGATAAATATTATCCATAACGCAACGGCCCCGAATGCAAGTTCGTTATACGTATGCTTGAATATCAGGCCTACTGAAAGGTACATGACAAGCAGTATGCCCCCAAAACTGAATAAGAATATGAGGGGTTCTATGGCGTTGGTTACGAAAAATAGCGGGAATAGGAATATCAGCGCGCCTAAAACTATAGACGTAAGCCATATCCCGACGTATTTAGAATGCTTCATATGCTCCATTTGATCCATAAACTTTATTGATGAAGCATGTGCGTTCATAAAACTGAAAATCAGGGTTAGCGACGTTATAAGAATCAAGAGCATCCAGAACGCGAATTCTACGATCGGATTCGCATTCGGGAGCGTAGATATGAGCGCGGTGAATACCATGCCTACTGCGAGTGCCATTGCAAATGTAACCATCGATATGCCGATGGCCCTCCTATAAGAAAATATCCAATACCTCTTTATGTGCTCACGGGCATAATCCACAAAATCACTTCAATTTAATAATTAGATGTAATGCTTAAAAAGCTTTCCGCTTTGCACCGTCTGGCGCATGCTTATACCGGGATAAGCAGCAATATGAGATTGCCCAAAAACAATGAAATCCATACGCCTATGAAGATCGGCACTGCAAAAGGTATCGCACGCTTGTATACCGGCAGTTTTTTTCTGAAGCGCTTTTCTTTGAACCGCTTTATGGTTTCGTCGGTTATCAGCCCGCCAAATCCCTTGAACCTGCGCCTGATTTCCAATACCTCTTTCTTTGTCATCATATTTATGGCTATAATATCCCCTGGCTCGAACTTATCTACCGAAACGCGCTCCACCATGAGCGACGTTATCGGATCCTCAAATAGTATTACGCCTACGGACCCCAACAACAGGACAAGTATGAGCGCGGAGCCAAGGTTGTCAGCCCCGAATTCGAATACCACCAGCAACAGCAGTGCCAGATATGCAACGGTTACCATAACTGCCTTGAACATGTTTTTTTTAGTGATTGCAGAATCCACAAAATTCATTCTCGAACGCTTGCCGCGTCTTGAAAAAGCCTTAGGTATGTAGTATATCGGCACTATCACCAATGCAGCGATGCCCGAATTTATTATCAGCGATACGGCGAAAGGCAGATTAAGCTGGGGTATGCCCACCAAATATGGAAGCTTTTGCAAAGGCAGTATAAGCGAAAGCGCTGCAAGCTCTATGACATCGGCCGCGCCCAGCTGCCCAGCCCTATATACGATATAACCGAGCGCAAGCACAACAACAGCGATAAGCGCACTGAACCCTATAGCATATAGATTAAAATACAGTACGGTAAGCAAGGCGCCATACGCCAAAGTGGCATATACAAAATAGGATGGCACATTGCGCTTGTTAAAAACATCGAAAAGCATGTATGCAAGCGCTATAGCCACAAGGCTATACACTCTTAACAGATAGACTTCCATATACACCTACCGATATTAAACAAACTGAAAATTATTAAGCATTATACTACAAAAATACTAAATAGTATCGCAGGTTATATAAAAGGGCCAGTGTTTGAATGATAGACTACAACGCAATAGAAAAGAAATGGCAGAACGCATGGGATGACGCCAAAATATTCGAGTCGGAGCCAAACGGCAAGGAGGGAATGCTTGTTACCGCTGCCTTTCCATACGTGAATGCGCCTCCGCATATGGGTCATTTAAGGACATACGGCACTGCGGACTTTTACGCCAGATTTATGAGGATGCAGGGGTTTAATGTCCTATTTCCGTTTGCCTTCCATGCAACAGGCACGCCTGTGCTTGCATTTGCGAAACGGCTGCAGAACAACGACCATGATCTTATAGACGAACTGAAGCTCTTCCACGTCTCGGATGCGGACATAGAAAAGATGAAAGATCCCGCATACATATCCGAATATTTTATAAAGCAGGTGCAATCAGAATGGAAGAAGGCAGGCCTAGGGATAGACTGGAGGAGAAAGTTCATATCTATAGAGCCTCTTTATGGCAAGCTTGTCGAATGGCAATTCATCAACCTCAAATCTTTGGGCCTTATTACCAAGGGCACGCATCCGGTTGGTTGGTGCGAAAACGAGAAGAACGCCGTAGGCCAGCACGATACGAAACACGACGTTCAGCCAGAGATAGAGATGGTAACCGCCATATTGTTCAAGGACAGCGCATCGGACATATATTTTCCATGCACTACTTACAGGCCAGAAACGGTATACTGCGCCACCAATATATTCATCAATGAAAACGCCAAATACTCCATAGCTGCAATAGGGGATAAAAAATATTATATTGCAGATGATGCACTGGAACTCCTGAAGCAGCAGCTCGACCCTATTGTAGAAGGGAGCATAACCTCGGAGGAGCTTCTCAGTAAAAGTGCGATAAATCCGATTACTAAAGAGGGGGTGCCTGTGCTCGCCGGCTTCTTTGTAAAGCCGGATTTCGGCACAGGCGTAGTGATGTCCGTGCCCGCCCATGCGCCTTTCGATTACGTAGCACTGGAGCGCATAAAGGCCGGCAGCCCAGATGCAGTAAAGTTTGCTTACAGGAGCTGCATAAAAGTTCCGAATCCCAAGACGGCGGGGGAAATACCATCATTGGCCTATCTGGAGTTGTTCGATGCAGACTCGGGTGCGGTGGACGAACAGATAGAGCGCGCCACAAAAGCTCTGTATCGCGAAGAGCTAAAGAACGGCGTGATGGAAGCAGGCGATTATAAGGGCAGAGGCGTCGCGGAAGCCAGGAAGCTCCTGAAGCAGGACCTGGAAAAAGAAAAAAAGGCAATCGAATTCTACATCGTGGCAAACAACGAGCAGGTATATTGCAGATGCGGATGGAGAGTCACGGTGAAGATAGTTTTGGACCAGTGGTTCATAAACTATGGCGACCTAAAATGGAAGGGCGAAACGAAGGGCATGTTCGAGGGCATGAAGATATATCCAAAAAAATTCATCCCCTCATTTAATAATTCAATAGACTGGATAGATCTAAGGCCCGCAGAAAGATCGCAGGGGTTCGGCACCAAGTTCCCTTTCAACACCGAACACATAGTAGAACCGCTTTCCGATTCTACGATATATCCGTCGTTCTATACATACGTGCATATACTTAGGGCAAATGGTATAGTGCCGGATCAGTTGAAGCCGGAATTTTTTGATTATCTTATAAAAGGCATAGGCACAGCCGAAAAGGCGGCGCTTGCGACAGGCATAAGCAAGGACATAATAGACAAGTGCAAGGATTCCTTTGAATATTGGTACAAATATACATCGAGGCATTCCGCACCAGACCTTATACCAAGCCATCTGATAATGTATGTATTCAACCATATTGCATTATTCCCCGAAAGGCTGTGGCCGAAGCAAATAGTCGTAAACGGCATGGTCAACTATGAGGGCAATAAGATGAGCAAGAGCTTAGGCAACGTAATACCCCTTGGGGACGCGGTAGAGAAATACGGCGCGGATATAATAAGGTTTATAGAGATTGCAAGCGGAGACCTAGGCACTGACATAGATTTCAGCCTTAGCAGCGTCAAAGGCATCAGGCAGAAGAACCAGCAATTATACAACATTATAGAAGATTTGGGCAATATGCACAGCAATCCTCTTACGGGCATAGACTACTGGCTTTATTCAAAACTTAACTCCAAGATAAACAAGGCAAACAAAAGCATGGCGGAGATATCGGTCAGGGATGCTTACATAGAGATATATTACAATTCGATAAGCGAGCTCAAATGGTATTTTGACATGGGAGGATACAACTCTCTTGTGGTTAAGGAGTTCATGGAGAAAATCACACTAATGCTATCACCAATAATGCCCCACATATCCGAGGAATTTTGGCATATGCTCGGGAACAGGACACTGGTTTCTACGGAAAGGTGGCCTTCTTCTGACGCAGAAATGATAAATAACGAGATAGAATTGACCCAGGAGCGGATAGCAGACATAATAGAGGATACCAACAACATATTGGACATTGCATCTGGAGCCAAATCCAACGACGGTAAGGCGCCCAAAGCGCTACACATAATACTCGCAGGGAAGTGGAAATACGACGCGTATAACATACTCCTGAAAAACAAGAGCATAGGCGAAACGATGAAAGACGAATCGCTGAAAGGCATAGACGCAGAAAAGCTTTCCGGCTTTGTAACCAGATACGCCAAGAAAATGCATGGCATGAAAGAAGTCGGAAGCCTTGAGACTATGTTAGAAAACATAAATTATGCAAAGGAAAGCCTTTCGAGAAGGTTCGGTTTGGAAGTGCTGGTGGAAAATGAAACCGAATCGAAATCAGAAAGGGCGGACAGGGCATCGCCAGACAAGCCGAGCATAGATGTAGAGTGGGCATAATGTACAAGATGACAAAGAGATTTGACACCTTCATATTCGATTGGGACGGCACACTCAGGGACATGAGCACATTGCACAAGCTCAATGCCACGTTCAATCCGCATTGGAATTACAAAAAGCTCAAGAGCCTTGAAAATTACAAAAAAAGACCGATGGCGCAAAAGCAGATCAAATCGTCGAAAGGGCTTGCGCTTTACAGGAGGGAGATAAAGAACGCATACAAAGTCGAAAAAAGCGTAGGTACCTTTTTTATAGACGTTGCACTTATGTTTGTAAAGCCCAGGATGCATAGATATGCGCGCGAGGTGCTTGTCGAATTGAATAAAAAAGAAATGAACGTGGCCCTTTTTACTGACGGTGCAAAATACAGGGTACTGGGCGAATTGCACCGCCTCAAGGCGGAAAACTATTTTGACATAATATTGAGCGCCCAGTCCATAAGGAGGCTAAAACCAGACCCTTCGGGCCTTGAGATAATAATCGATGCGCTGGGGGCAAGGAAGAGCAGTACGATATATTTCGGCGACATGGTAGATGACATAATAACCGCAAGGGAGGCGGGGATATGCTCTGCAGCCATGGGAAACGGATTCAGCGGCATAAACCTTTTAAAATCTAAGAATCCCGATTATGTGTTTACCAGCATGGAGGAACTTTTCAGGAAACTTTAAGAAATCGGGGTTAGGCTAATTCTAAATATTTTGCCCTGCAATATAATATCGACCAGTTGGTAGTTTTATGGCGATGCAGAGCGGCGTATACGAGGTAGAGGAAGTCGCAAAACCTTTTGACCTAGAGGATTTTGTCAAGAACGCCACATGGCGCGATCTGCTTCTCGGTCTTGTGGAGAGCAACAAGCTCAATCCGTGGGATGTAGACATTTCGCGCATAGTGAACGGATACCTTGAGGTAATCAAAAGGATGAAGGTCTTGGACCTTTTTGTACCATCTAACATGATGCTTGCCGCATCGATATTGTTAAAACTCAAAAGCGACACCATATCGTTCGATGACGGAGCAGAAGACATTCCAGAAAGTGAAGATGCACCCATAAGGGTCATTCCGGACGTACCGCAACTTACTCTGAGGTCAAGACAGCAGCCGAACAAAAGGATAACCCTAGAAGAACTTATGGACGCCTTGGAAGACGCTATGAAAATAGAAAAGAAGCGGGACATGCAATTCAAGAACGACAGCATACCTATTCAATTCACGATAAACAAGGAGGACATAGACGATAAAATGGAAGACATCTACATGATGGTGAAAAAGAATTCCGATTCTTACGGTACAACTACGTTTGCTTTGCTCGCAGGCAGTTTTGTGCATGCTGAAAGCATACTCCTGGACCTTTTTGTACCTCTGCTTTTCCTGTCGCACAACAGCAGGATAGCGCTGATGCAGGATAGCTTCTTCGAAGAGATATTCATAAAGGTAATTTAGGTTTTTTCATGGCAGATGGAAGGGAAACTGAAAACAAGCACATGGTCGAAGCGGCGCTCTTTGTCGCCGGGCATGCGTTAGGCATCGACGAGATATCAAAATCAACAGGCATAATGTCCCCCGGATACCTGAAAAAGGTTCTGGCCGAGCTTGCATCGGATTACGACAGGAATAGCAATACCGCACTCAAGCTATTCGAAATAGGCAACAAATACATGCTGGGACTTAAGGAACCATATGCCCGCAAAGTCAACGATCTTGCGGGTTCGCCGGATATAACCAAAGGTGCGCTGCGGATATTGGCGTATATTAGCAAGAACGAGCCCTTAATGCAGAACGTAATAGTCAAAGCATTCGGGAGCGCTTCGTACGAATATATAAAAGAACTTGCGGAAAAAGATTTCATAACTGCATCCAGAGTTGGCAGGACCAAAAAACTCCAGACCACGCAGAAGTTCAAGGAATATTTCAATCTCGATGGATAGGCATTCGGTTTCAGTATTCCGGATGCAGTTCTTCCACGCCTTCTTTTTTGTTTATGTATCTGGCAAGAACAAAAAGTACAGACGACATGCGGTTCATGTATACGAGCATTTCAGGGCTTATTTCGTATTTCTTTGTCAATCCCACTATCGAGCGTTCCGCCCTTCTTGCCACCGTGCGTGCCCTGTCCAGATATGCCGCGCCGTACGGTCCCCCCGGGAGGACAAACTTCTTAAGCTCGGGAACCATTGCACCCAATTCCTCTATGCCTATCTCCAGCTGCTTTACATCTTCGGAGCCTATCGGTTTCCTTGGCAAGAACCTTTTGTCCATCAATGAAGCAAGTTCTGCACCCACAGTAAAAAGTTTGTTCTGCATGTATGCAAGCTGCTTCGAAATCCTCTCGTCCGATACGTTCTGCATCGCGACGCCCAATTCGGAGTTCAGCTCGTCAATGTTTCCTATTGCGCTTATAACGTCGTTGTCCTTCCTTACCCTATCCTTACCCAGTGCGGTATCCCCCTTATCGCCAAAGCCCGTGTAAAATATTTTTGGCATAAAACCACAAATATAAATAAGTAGGCAAGCTTAATAAATCTGCACCGGGCTCGTAGTCGAGTGGTAAGACGTTCCCTTCACACGGGAAAGAGCTGGAGTTCGATTCTCCACGGGCCCATTTTCAGTATGCGGCGGTAATGCTTACTTTTTTGCCCTTTCTAAAAGGCGAAGGTAGCTGTCGTACCTGCCGTACGGTATTTTGCCCTCTTCCACTGCCGCTTTGACTGCACATTCCGGCTCGTGCGAATGGCTGCAGTCCCTGAATTTGCAACGAACTGCATATTCTTCGAACTCTGGAAAGTAGAGACGCAGCACGTTAGCGTCAATTTCCGACAATCCGAGCGCCCTTATTCCGGGAGTGTCGATAAGGAACGTAGATTTGCCTATCTGATGCAGCGAGGTCGTCGTCGTCGTATGCCTGCCTTTCCCGCTCTTTTCGCTTACTTCGTTTACGGGAAGGATCTCTTCCTTTAGCAGCGTGTTTATGAGCGACGATTTTCCCACCCCGCTATTTCCCACAAGGACGCACGTTTTTCCCTCTATGCGCTCCATCAGGGCTTCCATACCTGCATGCGTCTTGTTCGAAACACCTACTATGGATACACCTGAATCTTTGTACATTGACAAATCGGGGATTGGTGCCAGATCTATCTTAGTCAGGCATAGCAGCGGCTTTATACCGCCATACTGGCATAATATGAGGTATCTATCCACAAGGCCAGTCTGGAATTGGGGCCGTATAGTCGAGGCAACGATTACAGCCATGTCTATATTGGCTGCTATGATATGCTCCTTTACGTTATGTATGGAATTTCTTGATTCGTCGGCATGCAGCCTGGCAATTCTTGAACGGCGTTCGATTATCCCAGCTATCTCCAAACCCGCCCGGGAAACATCGAACACAACATCATCCCCGATTGCGAGCTGGCTCAATATCTTTTTTTGATCCTTTGATTCTGCGCGCCCATCCAGTAAACTTTCTTTCGACAGGATAGAATAGTTTGGGTAGTTCATACTTGCCAACACGCCGGTGCCACTATGCTTTGATGCTTCCTCCAGATTATAGATCAGTGACATTTCCACACCACCAAAGTCGTGGACTTCCTCTGCGTTCATGCAATCACTGCATCCCGCAAGGGATGTGTTTTACCTGTTCTCAGTTTTTCGGGATCTGCCTTCATTAGCGGCCTTGCCTTCTCCCTCTTGGTATTGATTCTGTATTTGTAAGTTCTTGCGAAAACCATATTATTTATACCGTCATTCATGTTTATATATTCTTACGTTTATTATACATCGGCGGTGCTTTTGTTTGATGATTTTGTTGTCAAATTTTGGATTGTGCTGCAAGTCGGCCATCTCTCCTCCGAAGGGTATGTGATTTCCCGCTCACGTAGTTAATCTGGCAACTTCCCAAAACCCAAATACCAAAAAAGTTTAAATATCTGTTTTATTACTTATACTGTTGATTTTATGATGAAAGAGTCTAACCCTAGAATGAAT
The DNA here is from genome assembly GCA_027344745.1 of Microcaldota archaeon. Taxonomy (GTDB): domain Archaea; phylum Micrarchaeota; class Micrarchaeia; order Micrarchaeales; family Micrarchaeaceae; genus JAMCYW01. The sequence continues at coordinate 8,935 of DAHWIS010000080.1, forward strand.
CTTGAACTAGGAAAATTCCTAAACAACGTTTACCACAACAGCAATTTCGAGAGGAAGCTTCACGATGTAAAATCGATAATATCGCTTAAAGACCTCGTTGCCATGCAGAGGAATGCGATTGATGCTGACATAGTCTCAATCCCACTAAGGAAGGAGGAGCTAGATGGCATACTGCGCAGTATCAAGGACCAATACGGAACAGAAGTATACTCCAGCTCACACATAAGCATTGACTACTCCATTGATGGTAACTTCATGAATTCGCAAACGTTCTTAGAAGATGGAAAAGTCCATCTAAACATACCTGACCTAAACCGCTTCTTCAACTCTTTTGGAATGTCTGGAGTAGGCGATGCGCCGGCATCTGTGATAAAACTCGGTTATGGCGGGGAGTCTTATGCTGCAATATACATGCCGCCCATAATAGAGATTGCAGATAAATCTTACGTTGAAGAACCTCTAGAGTATCTACGCCGAAGGGCTGAAAAATGCCCGATTATAAATATGAATGTTCTCAATTTTTCCAAACTTTGTATTGAAAGCACAAAGATCAACCTCAATCACGTCGCATTTACAACCGAAAAATTCCTTTCTGGATCCAACGGCTCTGTTGCGGTTTTAAGAGATGGAGCACATAGGGCTTACATAGGTTCGTTGTCCGGTGCACCCATGCCGAAGATAGTGATAAATGGTTCTGAAGCTGAACTGAAAAGCGTTCCGATAAGCCCGCAAGATATGTATATCGTCATGGAGAAGCCAAAACAGAGAGAAGACAGGTTTCTAGGTTTGCACTACCGCCAAGGCAAGGAAGCGGGGTGGATAGAACTCGGCGAGGTGGGGATAGATGGCTAGTAGCAAGGTAGTTCTGATTGACTTTGACAATACCCTTTTTTTCACTGAGAAATCGATTAGGCTTGCAGCTAAGGAGGTACTTGGAAAAGGGCTTTCTGGACCGACCGTCAGAAAACTGGATAAAAACATTAAACATAGAATATATGAACTTGCCCACTCAAAATATTATGATAGTGCTGAGATTAATGATGCAATGGTTTTCCGTTTATCGAAAAGGCAGGACTATCGCGTAGTGGTACTCACTGCAAGGCATTCCACAGTCCAATCTTATACGATTAGGTCCCTTAAGAATAGCAATATAAGGTACGATAGGTTGCTTTCAAGGAATGGTAAGGCTAAAGAAATGCAGGACGAGGATTGGAAGCTTGAAGTTGTAAAGCGCTATGCGAAACGGTACGATATAATCGAATTTTACGACGATAAACCGGAGAATGCTGCCATCGTGAAGAACGCAGGGCTAGGCGCGCATGTATCTGTATTTAGGGTTGCACGAAACAAGATATCTAGGTTATGACATATGCACGGTATCCTCCCCGGCAAAATCTTAAATGCTCTGCAAACGTCAATACTTATAAATGCATAAACGAAAAAGATACATTGTGAAATTATAGTTTAGGGTGCATGTATGTTCGAAAAAATGAGAAACGGATTCAGGCTTGGAAGCGCTACAAGGAAACTTATATTCAAGGACAAAAAGCTGCTTTTATACCCCGTTATAGGTGCGATAGTCTCGCTTGCGGTTATGGGGGTGCTTTTTGCGCTGCTTGTCTTTGGTGGAAGCATAACCGCGTTTGCAAGCGGCGGCTCAGGTCTAAGCAGCACTTATTCCGAGGCGTTCGGCATAATCGCCCTATTTGCATTGTACGTGTTGACCGCTTTCGTCTCTACATACGTCACCATGGCGATGTTTATAGCATATAAGCGACATAAGGATGGCAATGCCATCGCCATTACACAGTCATTTTCTGAGACAAAGCAATATCTCAAGCAAATAATCGAGTGGGCCATATTTTACGGCATAGTATTGATGGTAATAAGGGCAATAGAGCAGAAGGTCGGAGGGCTCGGAGGTATGATAATAGGCGGCATAGGCTCCATGGCCATAGCGGTATCCGCAATGTTCGTAGTGCCGGTCATAATGGATAATAAGACCGGGCCTATTGCATCTATAAAACTCAGTGCAAAGATGTTGATAGACCATTTCGGCGCGACTTTCGGAGGCATGATATACTCAGAACTTTACAGTCTTGGCATAATACTCATAGGGATAGTCATGCTCGTGCTCAGCGCAATGGCTATCGCATTCGCAGGCATTCTCGCCATAGTCGGCATAGCTGCCGGCATCGCAATAGTCATATTCGGAAGCATAATAAATTATACGACGCTTAACCTTTTCAAGCTGATCCTGTACGAATACGTCAATGGAAAAGGGCTCCCGGAGGGATTCAACGAAGATCTGATAAAAAACAGCATAAGACAGAAAAGAAGTCGAACAGCGGGCAGGTTCGCCTGAAAGGAAAACAATGCGTTGACAAATTATAGTTAGGTGGAATAATGGCAGACAAAATAAGATGTGCGCACATACTGGTAGAGAAGGAATCCAAAGCAAAGGAGATATTGGACAGGATAAACAAAGGCGAGAGTTTCTCAAAACTGGCCGAGGAAAACTCGCTTGACGGATCAAGAAAAAAAGGTGGTGACCTTGGTTATTTCGGACGCGGCATAATGGTAAAGGAATTTGAAAATGCGGCGTTCAAGCTTAACAAGGGGGAAGTCTCGGAAATTGTAAAAACGCAGTTCGGATACCATATAATAAAAAGGCTTGAGTGATCGCATTGACTTGAAAAGGCGATTTTCCTGCCTCTGGTCAAGCATCCTGTAAAAAAGCAAAAATAGCCACCGTAAGTAGCTCGAAAAAACAAAAAAGGACGAATGCGCTAGTGCCTCAGTGCCTATAAGAGCCATGACCGCTCCTATGCGTTCCGTGGTCATTTTCCCGATTTCTGCCTCCGTATCCCCCTTTTTTATGGTATCCGCTTCGGTC
>DAHWIS010000010.1 GCA_027344745.1 Microcaldota archaeon
TGCCTTTGCCCCCTCGTCGTCCCCAGCAATGAAAGTAGTAAGCTTTTCGGCGCCCAGTTGACCCGTCTTCATATTTTCGGCAAATATGGTATTGAAGGCCTTGACGACCTTTGCGCCCTTCGCATGCTTTGATATTTCTTCAGCTGCGGATTCGTTGAAACCCTTAGCCCATCTCATGTGCTCATCCATCGGATTCGACACGTCAATCAGGATTTTGTCCTTTTCATTGTTCTTCATCTCATGTATGGCTTCCTTCGCTGAATGATACGGAACTGCAAGTATTATCAGCTCTGCGCCCTTCGATGCCTCTTCTATCGTTGCTACATTTGCACCGCTGAGCTTCGCTTTCGCTTCCTCGGGCTTCCTTGAGCCGTATATGACTTCATTGCCCTTCGACAGCGCCTCGCCAAGGCTCTTTCCAACATTTCCGGTTCCTATTATTGCTATTTTCATACTACCACAAATGTATTTGGAAACAAACTCTTAAATTTTATTGGTAAAGATGTTTCATTCCCTTAGCATACTTTCTAAATCTGAGTACATTGAGCTGACATATCTCGGATTTTCGTTGATCAAAAGTTCGGACGAGATGCGCTTAAGCTTTTTAGGATCAAAAAAATGGTGTGTCAATATGTCCTTTATCTCATTCGAATGCTTTTCGTTATAACTCCCGTCGGCTTCAGAAAGCCATAACGAGTAGAGCATTGCGAGTTGATGAATATATGACGGTACAAGCACCTTGAAACCGTCTACCGTTATCAACTTTGAGTACGATAAAAGCTCGCTGGTTTTTACGCCTAAAAATGAATGGTTATCGACTATCGAATTTTCTCCTATTACCTGCTTGAGTGATTCACTTACCGCAATGTATTGTCCGTATTTTAAGCCTATCTCTACGTTTATAGAGTTTATCTCATCATAAAACTTTATGAACCTGCTTCTTACCTCTTCTACGATGAAACCCATCTGGTTGGCTTTTTTTGTATCTACTCTGATCATCTTGCCGTTTGGTATCATGCATGACAGGGTGTCAGACTTCAATTCGGGGCTGCAACAGAAGCTACTTGCTGCATCACCATATGAAAGCAGTATGATGTTGTCAAAGACATGCTTTGTGCGCGTATAGGTGTTGGCAAATGTTTTTGCGAGATAGGATGCATCTTGGTTTTCCGTTTGCCTTACCATTAAAATCAAACCATTATCAAGAATGAAATATTTATTAATTCTGTTTTGCGTGCTTAACTCCTAGATTTTGGATTTATTGGAAAGAATTTATAGGTAAATCAGAATTTCCAATGCTTTTTCACGTAAAAACCGAACAAAAACCTAACGGTCCCGAATCCTTAATAAACCTTAGACTCGGATATATCGTTAGGTGTAGCCATGGGTAAAACCCTTGAAACTAAAAATAGGATATTGAAACTGCTTAAAGAAAAAAAGATGACGGTTACAGGGATAAGCGAAGCGTTGGGACTTGCAAAGTCGACGGTAAGCCAGCATATATCGGAGCTGATTGGCATTGGCGCGGTAGAACAGGAGTATAATGGCCATTTCAAAAGGATAAAATATTACAAGGCTGCAGAAAGGCGCGCAGACGGGGATAAAAAAGAGGGCAAGGCAAACGGATATGCAATAGGAATCTCGGCAATAGCAATCATTGGGATAATGCTTTTTGTTATAGTGCACTTTAGCTTTAGGGCTGTGCCAATAAATCAGACCACTACAATATTTGGATATAATACTGGCACCGGAGTATTCTCATGCCCCGTCATCTTAATATTTAGGAATCCGAACAACACAGATGTTTATAACATAATTGAAGGAATAGCAAATGGCAATCCCTGTTATATGACTTACATTGCTGCCAATGGGTCCAAATTCACCGCAAACCTGGGAAGCCTAAGCTACACCGCACATAACGGAACATTGTATGTGCCGTCAATGAATTTAATATACCATATATCGAGCAAACAAATAGATGGCTTGGAGGCGGGCATGGACAGCGGGTACTGTTACGATAAGAAGGCGCTTGACTTCTTTAACGTGAGCTTTACTGCACCAAAGGTAAAGTGCAAAGCGGCGATATTCAGCTGATTTTATCAAGTGATATAAGCGTTTGCAGCTAAATATAATCAATGAAGATAATATCGTGGAATGTCAACGGCGTAAGAGCGGCAGTGAAGAAAGGACTTGTTGGGTTCATCGAGAAAGAATCCCCAGACCTACTTGCGCTGCAAGAGGTCAAGTCATCTGAAAGCATACAGCACATTGAACTCCAGAAGCTCAGATATACGCAGTACATAAACCCGGCGGTGAAGAAAGGGTATAGCGGCACCATGGTTTTGACAAAGGAAAAACCGCTGTCGGTATTAAACGGCATAGGCATGAAGGAATTCGACCATGAGGGTAGGGTTCACACCCTTGAATTTAAGAATTTCTATTTTATAAACACCTATTTCCCGAATTCGCAGAGGGACTTGAAAAGACTGGATTATAAACTTGATTTTGACACCGCATTCATGAACTATGCGGATAAGTTGAAGGGGCAAAAGCCGCTTGTCGTATGTGGGGACATGAATGTAGCACACGAGGATATAGATATAGCAAGACCCAAAGAGAATTCGAATAACGCAGGATTTACAAAGGCAGAAAGGGACTGGATGACTTCATTCTTGTCTCATGGATTCATAGACGCCTACAGATATTTTCACAAAAATGATGTAAAATATTCCTGGTGGTCGTATGGATTCGATGCAAGGAAAAAGAATATAGGATGGCGGATAGATTATTTCATGGTAACGGCAGATATAGCCAACAGAGTTTTAGACTCTGACATAATGTCAGATGTTGATGGATCTGATCATGCACCAATAACGTTGGCTCTTAGGCTATGATGGTATATTCACATCACTACAAGAGGTATCTCCATTTCGCCTTTTGACATTCCACCATGGTGCCCGAATACCTTTTTCTCATAGTCCTTCTTGTCGGGATATTTGTAGTAAAAGAAGCTGCTGTCCTTTGCTATTGCTATATGCGTTCCAAATCGGTATCTCAACCAGTTGCTGACTTTTGGTTTTCCAAACAACCCCGACTTTATTGCTTCCTCCGAATTAGCAAGGTATGCGCTCTTTCCATAGCTCCTTTGGAATTCGTCTTCGAAAAGCTTGTCCTTTCCATCAACTACGTTAAAGAACATCGATCTGTGGGTTCCCCACGGATATGTAGTAAGATTTTCCATCACTTTGCTCTGTGGTGATATCTTTCTTAGATCTTTTTCGTTGAATGCCCCTTGACCGTGATCCGATGTGATTATGATCTCCCATCCTTTTTGCTTAAGCGCAGGAATCAGCTTTTCCGCCAAGCGCTCAAGGGCATATTTAGTAATCTCCAAACCGTCGTATGTGCTTTTTGTATATACGTGCTGTGCATGATCCACGTAATCGATGTATGAATATATAGTTTCCTTAGAATCCGACTTTATCGCTTTCAATGCTTGTATTATCATGTCGTCCATCGATATGTATTTGCTGTAGTTAATTTTATGCATTGCATTCAGATTCTTTCCCTTGTTCAATATGTTTTCGTGCTGCAGGTAAAGGAACCCTTTGCATTTGGACATCTTTACTAAGGTGTGCATCTCTGGAAATATAGGATATTTGTCCGTTTTCCCCAAAGCCTCGTCCAAGCTCAGACCCCAAGGTATATTAAATACGTCCAGCATGTTTCCATATTCCTTCATAGGTATTGGACTTCCGACAATGCCGTGCTCGGCTATTGTCAATCCGCTGTCTATGCTCGTCATTACCGATGGCGTAAACGAAGGAAACATGGTCTTTATTTTTTCTATTTTTGCATCCGAAAAGGCTTTTGATAACACCTGGCTTTTATTCATGGCCATGTTAAGGAAGTCGTACCCTAAACCGTCTATGATAAGGAAGAAACGTTTCGCTTTGTGTTTACCTATCAGGCGCCCTTGGCCTTCTGCGACTTCCTTTGCGACTTCGAGATTGCTCCTTGACACGTCAGGAAGCGAAAGGCCCTCTTTCTCCAGATCCGATCTTAAGCTCGACATGTGAACACGAACCATAAATAGATAAGCATAAATAAAAGCTTTCTCGTGCACAGAAAGTCCGGATCGGCTAGGAAGAAACGTACCAAAAGAAAGGCAATATGGCGCAGCAGGCGCCAATAGGTTTTTGAATGGCCATCTGATCGACTAGTCCATCGCTGCAGTGCATATTTATAGATTATAATAGCCAGTAGTTAATGAATGTTGGTGTTCACTTGCCCAAAAATGCCGTTGCATTCGTTAAGAAAAACCTGCTTTTCTTCGTTTTATTGGCGGCATATCTGGCTTTTGTAGCATACAATCGGGATTTTCTAAACCCAGCGCTTGTCGAATGGAAAACAGTAACAATAATCGCTTCGCTTATAATAATAAATACCGGCATGCTGGCCTCTGGGGGCATAGATATAATTGCAAAAGCTATCCTAGGCAGGATAAAAGATTTCAGGAAATTGGCGGTCTTTTCCATACTGTTCACCGTACTGCTATCCATGTTTATAACTAATGATGCGTCCCTGATAGTCCTTATACCGCTGACCATGAGCATAGGCAAAATATCCGGAGAAGACATAAAGAATGTAATCGTACTGCAGGCGATAGGTGCAAACGTAGGATCGATGCTGACGCCTTTCGGAAACCCGCAGAACATAATAATGTTTAGAGAATACGGGCTTTCCCTGTCCATGTTTGTACTTAAGATGCTCCCCGTATTTTTGATTTCCGTAGTGATGCTGCTGCTTTTCGTATTTTTATTGGATAAAAAAAGAAGAATTGCGGGTAGTGGAGCGGCAGTAGGGTATAGCAGAACACTTTTTGGCGCATCGCTGCTGCTTTTCGCGGTTACGATAACCGGATTCCTGTACGACTCTGATGTGTCATTCTTCCTTGTCATGGCCATCCTAGGCATTGTTGTAATGCTTGTCTTCAGGCCAAAATCTTATTCCAAAGCGGCAGTACTGCTAAGAATCGATTTCCTGCTCATACTCACCTTTGTACTCATATTCCTTGTGATAAACTCTGCAAGGACATTCATAGGTGTAATTTCGTCGAGCAATCCCCTAGCAGTGTTCGCATACTCGCTTATTATATCACAGTTCATAAGCAATGTGCCGGCAACTGTGCTGCTTCAGAAAAATGCAATGTTCCTCCCACTTTCATGGGGTGTCAATGTAGGAGGCAATGGCACTGTGATAGCATCACTAGCCAATCTGATAGCGTTGAGAGGAGGCAATGGCATAAGGGCCCTTAGGTTCATGAAGATATCGTTAATTTATATGGCTGCAGTTGCGTTGACCTCTATGTTGCTCCTTTATATCATATTTAACGCCGTATGATCCGTTAGCTAGAGAAAATATCAAAGGCCCGTTGCAGTGAAACCAAGGCAAAGCTAAACATTTGCAACAAACAACCGCAAAAAAGAAGGAGGCTTGAAGGCTATAGCTCTCCTACTCTCCTCTTCTGTGCTCTCTTAAGGCGCTTTCGCCTTTTCTTGAGCCATTTCCAGCGCATTCTTCCTTTTTTCTTCCATTTTCTAGGTATGCTTCCCAAAATTACACCTTAATTAAGTACTATAGGCTCTAGTATCTAAATAAGAAAATATTTATACTATATAAATAAATACTTATACATAAGGTGGTCGCAATATGCACAAGGGATTTTTAGCATGGATAATAGTGATTATAGTAATTGCATTTATAGGATATCTTATTACGGGATATAATTTTGTATTGCATGCTCTCCCAGCTTCTACAACAATACCCCCTAGCGCCACTACCGCAACCACCACTCTGTCTACCACCACCATAATATACTCGGCTAGCTGCAATAACTTCTCCATGTTTTCAAAAACGTTCAATAAGACGCATTCGGGAACGTGTGTATGGAAAGGGGGGCAGTTAGGCGTATGGCTTGGCAGCGGGAACAGTAGTTATACCAATTTCACAATCGTCGGGGCTGATAACGCCACATACCTTAATCAGAGCATAAACTACGGTTGCATAGCTTTGTTCAGCAATTTTTCCATGCCTGCACAGACGTATACAATAACAATGCATAGGGGTCTTGCAGGAGGGTCTTGCAGCAATGCATATTCGATAATAAATTTAAACACTACGCTTGCACCGCCCAAGAATATCACGTACAAAAATATATACAATGGAAAATTTGCAAGCGGAACTTATATGGGTTGGAACCTTACGGGCAACGGTTTTGGAAGCAGACCCATAAACTTAAGCTATGCGGATACGCACAACTGTACTGCCGGAGGGCCGTGGACAGGATACAACGGCACGTATTTTGCTTCTACGTACAACTGCGGATCCTCGAATGCTGCAGGAAACCTGACTTCAAGCCAGTTCTATGCGTCCAAGCGTTTCCTTGATTTCCAGATCATAAGCCCTGAAAACAATTTGATTTATGTAGAGATCCGTGAAAACGGAATACCAATGGTAATAGCGCATTACAATACGTTCAACGAAAGCGCGTTCGGCGCCAGCGGGGCATACACATTCAGAAACGCGACTATACCCATAGGAACTTTGATTGGTAAAAACTTAACGTTGCGCGTGGTGGCGGACACCTCTACCAGCGGCGAATTCGTAGCGGTAGGCAATTTCAGGCTATCGAGTTTGCCATTGCAGAGCAACGGCGTAGCCGCAAACATATCGATACTGAATTGATTTCAATGCCGAATTCAACTTCATGTTCAACGACAATGCCTGCGGCGCATCGGGCATAATGAAAAGGTATCTCTGGATTTTGTTGTCGAAAGGCAGTGGTGGTAGAGAAACAAAAATAGGCACCAGAAAACTTTCCCGCCTATTTTGTGATCTTTTCCAGTATCGGATAGGTTTCGTATAGGTTTTCCTGCAGCAGCTGCTGGTAGACCATGTATATTATGCCCACAGTAAGCAGTATTCCCATACCAGTGCCTATGGCACCGGTAAGCGTGGCTATAGATGCCAGGAACCCCACGAACAGGCTGCCCAGCACGGTGACATTAGGTATGTATTTGTTTAGCACGTTCTCTATTATCCTGGGATCCCTCCTGAACCCCGGTATCTGCCAGCCAGTTGAGCCCAGTTGTTCTGCAAGATGCTTGGGGCTCTGGCCGGTCATTTCTATCCAGAATTTGCCGAATATCACGCAAAGCACAAGGAGCACGCCTATGTAGACTAGGACATGCACCCATTCTGGAATCAAAAGCATCCCGCCCCATGGCAGGAAAAGTTCGCTTGTATGTGTCAGCAGATAGCTGAAATACGCCCCGTATCCGCCGATGCCGTAGGGTGCCGCATATGGCAGCGGAAATGTGGGAGATATCAGATATGCCAATCCGCCGCTCAACTGCAATGATCCCCCGACAGGCTGGTAGAAGGCAATGAATTTTGCAAGGCCTGCGAAGGTGCCGTGGATCCCCGCAAGGAACCTGAACCATACCGTAAGGCTGAGCTCTAGCGACGATGCAAGTATGACTGGCAGCACGCTGACATATAGGAACGGGATCGGAAGCCTTCCGCCGATGCCGCGCAGCTGCTCGAAGCTGAGAGGAAGCTCTACCTTCATTTCATACGCGTATATGCTCACCAAAAATATTATTACCGCAAAGAAAAGTGGGCCGAATGCCATCAGTGCATTTGCAGGTGCGGCTGCGCCGCCAGCTTGTATCGCAGCTATTGCTTCCGGTATCAGTATGCTGAACGTTCCGGCAACTATCGCGTACGAAACGCCCGCGGCTATGAATACATTTATTCCCGATGTTATCCCGTATTTGGTCATTATTTCGTCAAGGAATATTATTATTATGGCGCCGATTGCCATCTGAAGCACTACGTACCCTATGACGGATGGCGATGCTACCGGCACGTATCCGCTAATTACGAATATCAATGATTCGATTACGGCTATGGATATGGCGAATAGCTTCTGCATTGCCTGCCATCGCGATTTGTTGGTTATGTCGTTAAGGTCTATCTTTATTATGCCCGAACCGGATACAAGCTGCAATATTATGCTTGACAGCACTATTGGGCCTATGCCTACAGTGATAAGGCTGCCCACCTTTGCGGCAAATATTATGCTTATGAGCTGCAGCAGCGGCTGCGTAACTGCCGTCGGATTTACGCCTATGGCGTATATATTGTAGAGCAAGAAGTATACCGCGATTATGCCAGCCGTCCAGTACATCTTTTCCCTTAGCGAAAGAGGCTTTGCCGGACCTTTTATAGAGGGTATATATGGAGCTATCTTGTCCATGAATTCCAAAGCCATAGGATCAACTTGAGTTTGTCACTTATTCTTTTTATTTATGCTTATGCTGTATATATTATTTTCGCTCTTGAGCTTGGCATCTCCGGCCATGTCTTTTCCAAACACTCCGTTTAGGAAGGCTACAGCAAGTTCCACAAATTCGCTGCGTGACTGCGATGGATCAAACACCAGTTCGGTGCCTGCCGCATTGGCGCCCTTAGTATTTAACCTGCCAAGGTTTAATAGGTTTATGTTTTGCTGGGCAAGTGCCGTTAGATCCTTATCTTTTATTTTCTTGTGCCTGCCGCCATCTGACATCTGCAGTATGGTTTTCCCGAAGTAGCCCAGCAGATCCTTCATACTGCCCAGATATTCCCTTTCCGTTATGACTTGATAGATTAGGTTAAGATAACTCTTTGAAAACTTGCCGCTTTTAGCTGCGGATTTGTCGCTCGTGATATGCCTGGCAAGCGCATTTATGTGGCGCAGATGATCTGAGTCTATACTCTCAGCAGCTCGCGCATTGGATGTCGAGAATCTGCAGTATCTTGCCCCGGCATGCATGCATTCCTCTTCATTGACTGGCACATAATGCCCTATTGCAGCGGTAAGAAATCCGGATATTATCCCCGATTCGAATACGTGAATGTCTGTCCCAAAATTGGGCCCTGCGCCATACAGTTTTATGACCACTTTGTCTGGAAAAATGTCGTAGCTTGACGACCTGTATCCCGCTTTCTCGAAGAATTCCGACAGATCCCTTATGGAATCCTGGTACCATATATAGCGTTTCTGCAGTTTGTCAAACCGATACAAGAACATGCCGTTTGATATGCCGGCCATGTATGAAAGTTTTCTCATGCTTTTCGTAAAGCCCGACAGCATCTGGGCCAGAAGTACGCTTTCGGAGCTTGCCGTTTCGGCATTATGGTTCTTTAGTATGTCCAGGATAAGGGCTTCGTTTATGGATTTGGGTATAACACCCCGAAAATCTGAATTTGGATCGGCATGCATAACCTTTTTTTTAGTTTGATGCGCTTTGGAGGGCGCGGTTTTGCGCTTGTGCAGATGCGCGTTAGCATGGCTTTTGATGTTTTTCGTAAGTTTATTATTTCGGGATAGGAGAACTTTGGCGGCCGCTTTCGCGGGGGGCATGCTTTTGGGATCTTTAATATTCTTGGGATTTTTAATTTTGTCTTTACGGCTAATTGCACGTTTGTGCGCCGTATGCTTATCTCCCTTGCCCGATGGCATTATTACACCAGATATATTGGACGCTACAAGGCTAAAAAAGTTGACATTCTTTCATTTTATCTTCTGTGCCTGCACGCCTTGGGAAAGTACCAGCCTGTGACATCCTCCCCTGCCTAAAGGCAGGGGCTTCCTCTGCGTTCATGCAGTCACTGCACCCCGCAAAGGATGTGTTTTATCGGTTCTCAGTTCTTCGAGGACTGCCCCCTTTTGAGGTCTTACATTCTCTCCCTGAGCGTGACTTCCCCTCTGTCCAAGGGTAGCTTTGACAGCATAGCTGTCAAAATTTGAACTTGAATAGTTCAAAACTCTGTCGAGTATGTTTATGGATGCGTTTATATCCCTGTCCATTGTCATGTTGCAGACGTTGCAGTGGTATATTCTGTCCTTTAGGGTCAGCCTTTCTGCCTCTTTCTTTATGTAATGGCATCTGCTGCATTCCTGAGTAGTGTCCTTTGCATCCACCTTTATTACTTTCATGCCGGCACTTTCAGCCTTGTACGAAAGCATTTGTATGAACCTATTCCATGAAGCGTTATAAATCGCCTGCGCGAGATTGTGGTTCTTTACCATATTTTGGATATGCAGATCTTCCACCGCAAACGATGTGCATCCAGAATTTACCAGTTTATCCGATAGTTTGTGCGCGAAGCCGTTGGATTGGTTTGTAGTGTATTCCCATTTCCTTTGAAGCCTGAGTTTCGCACCTTGTCTTCTCTTCGAGCCTTTATGCCTTCGCGCAATTATCCTCTGCCATTTTGCGATGCGTTTCGCATTTCTCTTTACGAACTTAG
>DAHWIS010000015.1 GCA_027344745.1 Microcaldota archaeon
CGGTATAGGAGTAGTGGGTGTCCTGGCACACCCGGCGGTATACCGTTGGAACGAACACAGATGGTGCAATGGCGCCAATGGTTGAAACAAATCTTGAAACCGTGAGGAACCCCACGAATTTATTCGTGGGAGGATGTCAGACAACTAATAAAAGAGTTATCAATTGGTTTTGGTCTTGGCTTTATCTTGTTGCCGGAGAAGTTAAGACGTTCGGGGATACCGCGACCTTGTCGGCGGAGAGGACCCGAACGGAAAGGTTTATAAGGGCGAAGCCTTTATATCATAACCAGTTACCTTCTGAGCAGCCTATGTGCATCGAGAATCAATTTCTCAGTCTCATCCCACCCTATGCATGGATCCGTCACCGAGACGCCATACTTGAGGTCCTTTGCGTGCTTTGGGATAGGTTGCGATCCTTCATTTATGTTCGACTCGAGCATGAGCCCTCTTATGCCGGTGTTGCCCCTGAGCATCTGTCCGATTACGTTTTTAAAGACCTTAGACTGCATCCTGTAATCCTTGTTCGAATTTCCATGTGAGCAGTCAATCATTAGCGCGTCGCTTAGCCCGTTTTCCTTGAGCATTGCCTGTGCCTTCCCTACGCTCGCAGCTTCGTAATTCGGCCCGTGCTCGCCGCCCCTTAGTATTATATGAGTGTCAGGGTTGCCCTTGGTAGTTACTGCGGATACTGTCCCGTTCTGGTCCATTCCTAAAAACCACTGGGGTTTGGATGCGGCAATTACTGCGTGCATTGCTACTGTAATATCTCCCTGCATGCTGTTTTTGAACCCTACCGGCATTGAGAGTCCCGACGCCATTTGGCGATGCACAGAGGATTGTACGGTTCTTGCACCTATTGCAGCCCATGAGATGATGCCACCAAGATACTGAGGTACAAACGGGTCTAAGAATTCTGTTCCAGAGAGGAGCCCCATCTCCGCATTCCTCACCAGTATCTCCCTGGCAAGCCTGAGCCCTTTATTGATATTCTCCTTGCCGTCAAGGTTAGGATCGTATATGAGCCCTTTCCACCCTACAGTTGTCCTCGGTTTTTCGAAATATACGCGTTTTGCTATTATGAAAACGTCATCGACAGCCCTGCTCAAGGAGAGCAGCCTCTTGGAGTACTCTGCATCCGATTCTATATCGTGTATGGAACACTGGCCCACCACGAGGACTATTCTCTTATCCCTTCCACATATTGATTCTATGATATCGTGCCTTCCACGCGCGACGGTTTCCCTGCCGCGGCTGGTTAGGGGCACCTCCTGCTTCAATACCACAGGGGTTATCAACGGACGATATCCGGTTACGTTGCTGTCTTCTATTTTTCTTTTCACAGATTGTGGCATTATAGCATCCATTTGTCTTTTTACCTGTGATTAATGACAGGCAGATATGTTAGGAACAGTATGATTGATATCCTTTTTGTACAACCTATCGCTTCTTATCAAATATGGCGTAAAACCCACGCCATTCAGGAGCAGGCAGTTTACCTGTAATAAATCAGTAATATCCTCCAGATATCGGGCCGTAATCCGATTCTATTTTATCTGTTACTGCTATGCTACTTAATGGCAGTGTTACGTTGTTCTTCATTCTACTACCAAAAACGATGAGACAACACTGCCTTTAAAGGTTTAATGTGGCAAAGTTAAGTTATAAAATAAAAAAGCCTGCCCTTATTGGGCAGGTTGGGATATTGTCCTCTTTATCCTATCTATTTATATCCGTTAGGTTTCGCTAAGGTATTAAAGAAATGTCCAGTGCTGTTCGTGCCCTGATCCATTATTACCTCGTAGTTGCCCCATACCGAGTACCCGCCAGGGGCCCAATACGAGCTCTGGTTAGCTGTAGAGCCTACCCAGATTATCTTGTAGTGCCATACCGCCCCATCGCCGCCCGGGACCTTGCCGTTGATTTCGTTGTCGACCCATGCGCCGGCGCAGTAAGTCGCGTTGTTATAGCCGTTATTGTTGCAGTTGATCCATTGCTGATTCCACTTCATAGCCAACGTGTCGTTAGCGCTTGAACCCAAGCTGGTCACACAACTTTGGCCATAGCCCGACTGCAGGCACCACTGCGCGTATGTGCCGGCGAAATTATTCGCCTTCCATATGTACCCCGGCATACCGCCAGTGCTCTGCGCTCCAGCAACGCCCGCCAATATTGCAAATGCGGCTAATGCTAGACCTACTCCTACTAAGCCATTATTCCTCATTGTTTCACCCAATTTATAAATCTTAACTGCAGACTAATTATTTAGCCTTTTCCAATGGCTTATATAGTTAACGTATATACAAGCTAGGTACGATTGCATGAATTCTGTTAGGGTCAAAGATTCGCATAACCTGTTAGATATCCTAATTATATTTTATATATAATATGGGACTAATGAAAACCATTCTAAAAGGGACAATTGAATTATTAAGCATTTTGCATCGGTTTATGTGCTTTCTTCAAGTGCCTGCTTGTTTCGAGAATTTCGTAATAATATGTATAAATATTTGAATAAACCTTAAAAACCATTAAGGTAGATCGTATGGTCTTTATAAAGAATAAAGAAAGAACAACGGAGTTGATATTAAATATAAAAAAGGGAGACCTAGCGCATGCCAAGGATCTTATAGAGAATGGTGTAGTAGATGTAAACGCAACAGACAACCAAGGTATGACCGCAATGTTGTGGGCCGAAATGGAGAGGCACACTGCGATTGCCGAGATTCTTGCAGATAAAGGCGCAGATGTAAACGCGTGTAATATTTATGGAGAGACAGCATTGATGTTAGGTATAGGAAGGAGAGACATGGAGCACGCAAAATATCTTATAGCGAAAGGCGCGAAGGTAAACGCAAAAGACAATCAAGATATGACTGTACTGATGTATGATGCAAGATATAACGTGGACACTGAGCTTACCAAACTTCTTGCAGATAAAGGCGCAGATGTAAACGCAAAGGATAATCAAGGTATGACCGCACTGTTGTGGGCCATAGGAAGAGGAGACATAGAGCACGCAAAGTATCTTATAGCGAAAGGCGCGAATGTGAACGCAAGGGACAATCATGGTATGACTGCACTGATGTGGGCTAAACTACAAGGGTTGTCATTCCCTTGAAGACGTAAAACTCCTTACAGAACACGGAGCACGCCTGCATCCTGAAGAATAACTAACGAAAGACTATTGCAAGGATTGTTATAGATAACCACAACAAGGAGATGGTTGGGTATCGGATTTGATAATACATTATTGGTCGGGGGAAGTTCGACTAAAAGATCGCATTTGCAATCTATAATTCAAGTACGATTGCATGAATTCTGTTAGTGTCAAAGAATTCGCATAACATGTTAAATATTCTAATTATGTATTAGTCTATTGGAATTATTGGTTTCAATACATTAAGGCTTTGGAATCCCCTGCCTTCAGGCGTGTGGCCATTTTTGACTTCATCATGTATAAATATCACCACATTTGTGGTGATATCATTACATAAAAGTATTGGATGTATGCACAAAGGAGAAGTGTTTCCTGCGGGTATCACCGTCTAATCGGTTTCGTCGGTTATATGATAACAAATACATAGATAGATACAATGAGTTATCTGCTTGCGTACATTTGCAACTATCGTTTATAATTGTTGCACAGAAATTATTTCCTGCTATCTTTCCCTTGCCCTTTGTTGCATACGCAACTACACCTGCAGATTACTATGATTTTGGGCAAAAGGGCTTACGCGTATCCGGAATATGCTTCGACAAGCTTCTTGTCGGCCCTTAAGTATTTCGAAGCGAGAATTAATTGGGTTTTTGCAGAATATATTTTTCCCCTTTCCACGCTTCGTGTTATAAACGACATACCAAGGCGCAGATCGAATAATTCTCCTTCTTTCGTATAGGCATTTGCAGCCACCTCATGGAAAAATATATTCTTTTCCGCGAATTCCGATAGTATTTTTGTAAATGACCCATAGATTGCGCTGACCGCGTCAGTATGTCTGTACTCTTTTTTAAGGAATACCATTGTTATGTACATATAGCACCTGCTTCCGGGTTTCAACTCTGGGATGTTCTCGATGGCTATGTCACCGTCTATCATGGTGCCTCCCTTTATGCATCTGAACGTCTTCTCGTCCAACGGCACGAACGACCAATAGCCCGCTATGTCATTGCTATCGCAATCCATTATTACAGTGATAGTAAAAGGGTACCTGCTTCGTATGGCCACCCATTTTTCGGTATCGCCTTCTTCCCTTTCCGTAAGGGCAGGTATGGAAGCGTAATCAAAAGATGTCAACTTATCTATCAGACCGGCAATGCTGCATCCCAAAGATTTTGCGGCTTCGGCGGCGTTCAGGAAATACAAGTTATTTGCCATATCAACACCATATTTGTGGTTATATTATTACATAAAAGTAGAAATATGCTTATATTTAAGTGCATTTGGCGCATTATGCAGGCTTTAGGTCTCCGTCAATGAGTGGATTTTTGTCTTCAGAGATATAAGGGCCTTCGCCGCATTCAGCTTCTATTATTTTTTCAGGGGCGAAAAGCTCAAGCAGTCTGGCTTTAACCTCTTTGAGATTCTCCCTTTGAGTTATTACGTGTGTGTTTGGACCAGCATCGAAAGTATAAGCTGCTATGTTTGTTCCATTGCCGTTCAATTCGCTTACGGCTTCCACAACCTCCCAAGATTTGTCGGTCATATACCCTATAGGAGGAAATGTGTCAAGCATGGTCACATGCATGCTGTTGCTGTCCCTCATTATTATGTTTGAAAGAACCTCAAAATCTCTGTTTTTTATGGCATTTATCGCAGAAATTGCATTTTTCTCCGCGCTGGAAGGTCTTGCAGCATATAGTGCACTTGTCTTTGTTGTAAGCAAATGCCCCGCACTTGAAGAGACTTTTTTCTGGCTTTCGTCAACTAGGCATATGATGTCGATCAAATCGAAATCTGATTTTGTAGCTATCTGCTCCGCATACGAATCTGAACCGTCATCATAATTTCCTTTGTTCCATGCTACAAACCCTCCGAAAACGCTCCTGCATGCGCTTCCGCTTATTTTTCTGGCTATAATAGACATTTGTTTTTGTGAAAGCCCCGTAGAGAATGCCGAATTCAGAGCATAGACAAGGGCAGCAGCCCCGGATGCACTTGAAGCCAAGCCGCTACCTGTCGGAAAGTAGTTTTTTGATACTACAAGGACATTTTCTTTTATGCCGGACATATTCTTCATTTCTTTAATGACCTTGAACATGAAGTCAGATTTTTCTGATGAGTTCCTGTCCTGCTTTACCTCGTTTATGTATACTATGTCCTCAATAGATTCGTTATACAATGCTACGCTTGTCTTTGTTTTTAGGACGTTGCTGTCAAGCGTCATGCTTACTGATGTGTTGTTTGGAAGGTTAAGATTTTCAGGATGCCTTTTTCCCCAGTACTTTACAAAGGCTATATTTGGAGAAGCTATCGCAGTAAATATTTTTTTATAGGTCAAGCAACCACTCTGATTTTATAATAATTTTTAGCTCCCTTTTTTGTGATTTCGCAATTATATATATCGAAACCTATGGATTTTGCCTCTGACAAAAAACCTAGAATATCGGTATCTTCTCCAGATATTGCTATAAGGATTCCTCCGCCTCCGCCCCCGTCAGCTTGACACCCAGGAACCCACAACTTTTGCCAGTCCAACGCCTTTTTCCAGCCCGGGACTTGAAACCCCAAATTCTTTCAGAAATTTTTGGTGCTTTTCTTTGGCCCTGTGTCTATTAGCAGCAATTTTAGCTCATTCTTCATTTCTACGTGTAAGGGGATGCCCTTTGGATCTAGAACCATCAACCCGCCGTAAAATGAAGTTGTTACATCTATATTTCCAGCGTTTCTATTTTTGTGCACTACCCTGTCTCCGTCTCTGGCAAGGTCTATTATAACATCGTCAGGTAGCTTCAAATTTAGGCTTTTTATGAGTCCAAGCGCGAATGCCACAGAGCATGACGCAGAGCTTGCAAGACCCCTCTGCATGTTTATTTCTGAGCTTATATCTA
>DAHWIS010000047.1 GCA_027344745.1 Microcaldota archaeon
TACATGTTCATAAACGGCATAACCGTAATCAACAAAAGGGGTATATGATGGCCGCCTTGCCAGCAGGGGTACAGGAGTACTTGTTCACTTTCGGTATACTGGTGTCATTCATAGGCATGATTATATCAGCTGTGAAATCCAGGGGTGACATGCGCGCCCTGCTTTCCGGATACGGGCCGAACAGGACGCACCTTATGCTTTTGATCGTTGCTGTGCTCCTTTTCGCGCTCCTCGAAATATTCCTGGTGGGGCAGACCCAGCAGCTCTTCTTCGACGATGCGATATATCAGGCCATGGCTCTCGACCTCCTCCATACCGGCCAGGCATGGATGTGCAACTATGGAACTATGACATCATGCTTTTCCGGGCAGATATTCCATGAGCCCATTGGCGAATCCTTCAACCTTGCCATTGGCTTCTTAGTCCTCGGCGTTCACAGGCATTCCGCATATTACACGAATTTCGCGCTGGGCGCCGTTGCGGTCGCATTCACATATCTTTCGACGCTTGTGCTTTTCGGCAAGCGCAGGATAGCGTTGCTCTCGGCACTTTTTATCGCCATGTCGCCGGTCATGCTCGTATGGGCCATACCGACTACATCGGACATGCCTATGCTGGCTTATTCGCTTATAGCAATTTTTGGCATGCTGGTTTTCGTAAGGAAAAAAACCATCTGGACGTTCGGACTTATGCTTTTTTCCTTATCGTTGCTCTCGTATATGAAGGTCGACGCGGTGGTGTATCTCCTTGTCATACCGTTGATGTATGT
This sequence comes from Microcaldota archaeon, assembly GCA_027344745.1. GTDB lineage: Archaea > Micrarchaeota > Micrarchaeia > Micrarchaeales > Micrarchaeaceae > JAMCYW01. Next base: position 770 of record DAHWIS010000047.1, read on the forward strand.
AATCCTTGACGACAACAGCGTAATGGCGTCGATAAAAGCAAATATATCAATGCTAAAGGAGAACGTCCTCAATACAAGGATGCTTGTAATGCTCCTCGTATTCGCAATAGCAATATCTCCGGAATTGGGATTCGCGCACAGCGAACTGGTAAGCGGTTCGTTCGGATTCCAGAAGGCATATGTCCAGGAGAGCTGCAATACACAGTACACCATAATAGCCAAGGGTGCCATAAACTTGCAAAATTTAAATGCAAATATATGCAGCAACATCTACTTTTGGTTCGACGCCTACAAATCGGATTACGTGATGCAGCCCATAATATTTACGGCATTCGGAATATTCGGCGCCGCCTCTATGTTCATAATGCGGAAAAGGAGGGAGCTCCTTGCATTGGGCATCTGGTTTCTGTTTTTCTTCTTGCTCTACGACGCTTTCTACGCGGGAAGCGTTACATACGGGGTTGACTGGAGGTTCATGCTTAGCCTGATCGCACAGGCAAGCATATTCGCAGGATTCGGGGTCTCCGCGTTGATATCCTTGGGGGAGGACAAACACACTGAAATAGATGATTGATATGCATGCTAAAAACGCGTATATTGAGATTGCAATTGCAATCGAGGCGTTGGCCTTGATGGCGTACGCCTTCTCGGCGTTTATAGTGCCATTGAGCGTGAATCCCTCGAACATACCCCAGGCGGGAGGCGCCAGGTTCTATGAGAACTTCGTATACAACTCCAGCGGCCTTATACCAAACTCGTGCCTCGTATTCACTGCTGATCCCACGCTTTTTAACATCAACGGCAAATCTGCTGCGCAGCTCGACAATTTCTTCAACGGCAGGCTTTATGCCGAATACGCAAAGGAATACCCCTGCCTCGTGCTTGACGTGGGGTATTGGTGCAGCGTGCCCGGTCCGATAGAATCAAACTGCAGGTACATCCAAAACCACACCGTGCTCAAAGCCATAAAAACCGCAGTTTATTCTCCTTCGGGAACGGAATACGGCCTGTATTATATAGAGGGGCAGAATAATGCCTCCTAAACCGGATGGCATACGCCCTAACGACCCATGTTCTCGAATATAGTCTTTAATATGATATAGCCGTCGCTTAAGGAACGCAGCTTGCCGGTGCCGTATGCTCTTTTCTTCTCGTAGCTGGGTATTTCTATTATCTTCAGCCCAGCTTTCTTCGCTTTTATGTTTATTTCCGTTTCTATCCCGAAACCTATGGAGGTGAGGTGCATCTTCTTGAACGCCCCGCGTTTCACGCTCCTGTACCCGTAGCACAGATCAGTATAGTTTGTTTTGTATATCAGGTTTACAAGAATCACGAACGCCTTGTTGCCAAGCTTCCTGAATAATGGCATATCATCGGAACCACCGCCCATCAGGAACCGCGAGCCCATGCATATGTCGTATCCGGATTCTATTGCAGATATCAGCAACTTCAATTCCTTTGGCCTGTGCGACAGATCTGCGTCCATCGATATTATTATCTTTCCTTTTGCCTCCTTGAAGCCCTTTATCAGGGCAAATCCTTTGCCTTTGTCCTCGTATATTATGCGCGCGCCCAGCGCTTTTGACACGCTTACTGTTTTATCCGTGGAATGCTTGTCTACTACCAGTATCTCGTATCTGTAGTTTTCCAGCACGTCTTTTACTCCGGAGATCGCTTTGCCTATGTTCTTGCCCTCGTTGAGCGTAGGTATGACAACGCTTACGTATGGATGTAGATTATCGAGCATCGGCACCAGCTGCACTTTTATGCGCCTTGGTTTTACGCCCTTTCACCACGGACAACGCTATCAGCGCTATTATCGCCACGAATATCGCTGCGACCGCTATCAAGAATACCGGGAAGGGATGTGAAACCGGTGCGTTCTGAGTTATTGGCAGATACCCCAGTGACGAATAATGCATGCCGTTCTGGACGTAAGAGGTAAATACCGACAGCGTGAATGACGCATTTGAAAGCGACCCGTAGGTCGTTATATTCCTGGTGGTAATATTGAATGTGGCATTGTATTCGCTGTTAGGCTGCATCAGCACATTCATGCTGGAAGGCGAAAGCCTGATGTTCGGCGGCACCGCGGTTGAGAGCGTAACGTTAAGAGGTTTGGATGAGAGGCTGTACAGGTTTGCGATTATCTTGTTGTTCTTTTTCGACATGCCTATTATGCTGACAAGGCTCGTAGTGCTTGCTTTTATGCTGCTTAAGCATGGAAATACTTCAAACACAGATATCGACCCCTGATCGTATTCTACGGTAAAATATTCCGGATAGATGCCCGGAATAGAAGCGTTGTACAGCTTGAAATCAAATGTATGATTTGCAAAAGGGGCAAGCAGACTGTAAGTTTCTGCTGAATTATTTGCAGATGCGCCCCCTATGCTAGGCACGACTATTATGTGCGCGGCCGTGCCGTTGCCCTGGTTTGCTAGATTGAATCCAAGAGTGCCGTTTGGCGCAGATGCACCGAATGAGGTATGGCAAGACCCTATAAGGATAACAGTCGACGCATAGCCCGTGCCTGTATAAAGGATTGCAGCAAGCGATAGCGCGATTATCAGCATTCGCATTATGATACACCAAACTTGTTACCAAGTTGAAAGCTAAAAACCTTTTTCTATTTATTGCAGGCCTGCATTGTTTTTGCGCAAGGTATAAAAAGTTTTACAGACATTAGCTCTTGATTAAAATGGCATCTTTATCCTCGCCGCAATCGCAGGCCGGCGTATTGAGCTTCTACGACGCGCCAAGCAAGGGCCCGAAGGTGAACCCTAAGATAGTCATAGGCTTCATCGTGGCATTTGCTTTCATAATACTTATCATAGACCATTTCATATACGCGTGAACGTTTCACTCGGCAGACTTGAATATGTCCTTTCTAAGCTCCGTAGCTTCGCCGTTCTCTGCAAGTATATATAGAATGGCGCGGGCGCCGTCCTCGTCAATGTTGGCCTCCTTTGATATATCCTTGACGTTCATGCCTTTCTGCTTTATTAGGTTAAGTATGGCGGAGGTGTTCTTCGTTATGTATCCTCTTGTGACTACGTAGAATTTCTTGTTGAATGCGCGTGTGCCCAGGATAAGCCCGCGGTGTATGCTGTCTTCCAACGCAGCCGACACGTTTGCGGCTTCCGTCTCGCTGGACAGCACTACGAAGCCGCGCTTCTGCAGCAATCCTATAGCATCCTCTTCTGCGCCGGTGTCTGGCGTTGCGTTTGCGACATAACCGAACTTCGCACGGCTTGTTTGATTTATGGGCGCAACCGATTTGCTCTTCTGTCCCATGACGTTCTTGCGCATCAGAAACGCATCGTATATCTCTTTTTCTATGCCGTATAAAGGCTCTTGGTCGTTGCCTTTCTTGAACAGCGATATATACCTTTTCCTGAGCAGCGCCTGCAGCACAGCTTTCTCATTAGAATCAAGCATGTCATTGACCCTGCTCTTTGTGCGCTGGTTGTACCTTAATGTGTCCAGCTTCTTGAGTATCGCCAGCTCCGCAGGCGATATCTGCTTGCCTTCCTGTGCTTTGGGGGGCGGCTGCGCAGACTCCTGCTTTGACAGTATAGAATCCGCTATGTCGCTCTTCTTTGCAAATATAAAGTATTTGCCCTTGTACTTCAAGAAATCCACCTCTTCGCCGTCGATTATCCCGAGTTCCGAAATGACTTCGCTGGGAAGGTAGATTGCAAGCTTGTTGTTGACTCTATATACTTTCGGCATTATTACGCCCTACAAAGGTTTTATATTTTAGGTTAATATGAATATACTATGCAAAGCTTAAAAGAGTTTACAATCTACACCAAAAAAACGCTCAGCGCACAGGATGCATATTCCATATTGGACAATGGCAACAGTATGGGATTCAACGAGCAGCTGATGGTTGAGAACGCCGGATTCGAGATAGCAAACGACCTCAGGCACAAGCACAAGGGGGACAGGATACTTTTTACGGTCGGCACAGGGGGCAAGGGAGCAATAGGCCTTTCGGCAGCCAGAAGGATGCTCAAGTATGCTGATGTGGAAGTCGCAATCGTAGGGGACCATAATAGCATAATGAACAAAGTTACCCGCTTCAACTACCGCATACTAAGCGACATAGTCGACATACACAATATAAGCATGGACAATATAAACGAGTTTTCAAAGCTGCTGAAATGGTCGGAGGACATAGTCGATTCGATAGCAGGGATGGGGATCAGGGGAAGGATGTCGAGCACACTCTACCACGTGATAGAGCGCATGAACGATTCTAGGAAGTATACGATTTCGATAGACATGCCTTCGGGGCTCAACGTCGACACGGGCATTGCAAACAGGATAAGCGTAAATGCCGACAGCGTGCTTGCGATACATAAGACGAAGAAGGGGCTGCTCAAGAGCAATTTTAGGGGCAGCACCGCCATAATAGACATAGGCATACCGGCGACCCTAGAGCTTTTTGCCGGACCCGGAGACGTCAGATCGATTACAAGGCCGAAAAGCATGGACTCCGACAAGTACACCAACGGCAGCGTACTCATAATCGGAGGCAGCAGGGAATTCCACGGGGCACCGGTATTGACGGCGTTCGCTGCGAACGCGACTATGGCGGCGTTGCGCTCCAATTCCGGATATGTAAACACCATGGTACCGGGCGACATAGCCAGCGATGTCTCGAAGATGTCTCCGTCCATGGTAGTAAGAAGCCTTCCGAGCGAGGCAATAGATATAGAGGCGGCCAAAGCGATAGAAATGGTTAGGCACAACGTGCTTGCGATAGGGCCGGGGCTGTCGCAGAAGGCGATGACAAACAAAGGGGTAGCTTCGTTATTGTCTATGGAAAGAAGAAAGGGCAACATCGTAGTCATCGACGCATCTGCGATAAAGAGCATCGCGCCTTACAAAAGCTATATTGGGCAGAATTCAATAATAACGCCGCATACCGGCGAGTTCAATGCACTTACCGGAATAGACCTGACCAAGGCCAGCATGGACAGGAAGCTCCATAGCGCCATAGAATTTGCGGATGCCTACGGCTGTACGCTCGTATTAAAAGGCAATGAAACAATAATAACCGATGGAAAAAATCTAAAGATAAACAAGTCTTCGACGCCAATCCTGGCTACGATGGGGACTGGAGACGTCCTAACCGGAATGATAGCCAGCTATGCAGGTATGAGCACGATGCCGTTCGAGAGCGCGGTAGCTGCGGTATACATGCATTCCAAAATAGGCGACATGCTTTTCGAAAAGAAAGGTCTGCACATAACCGCGCAGGACGTCATAGACATGATACCGGAGCAATTGAAGGGTTTTGACAGCATAATGTAGCACATAGTGGTTTGATGGACGATTCACCTTATAAGGCACTGAAAGACGACATAGCCAAAGCGCTTGCCGAGGCGATAAAAAAGGCAGGGTATGGCGCAGACGAGAACGATGTCGCAAGATCGTTGGATTTCTCAAAAGGCAGCGGCGATATAGCGTCCGCCATATCCCTTAGGATAGCAAAGGCATTGGGCAGAGACCCAAACGAAGTGTCATCGGGCATATCCAATGGCATAGAAGCAATAGCCGGCGTATCAAAAGTAGACACCTCAAACGGATTCATAAACTTCCATATAGACAGGAAACGCTTTTCCTCTTTTGTTCTCAAGGCTGTGCTAAAAAACGGGGTGTACTGCACATCGGGCATCGGCCGCGGGAAAAAGGCCATCGTAGAATCCCCAAGCGTCAACCCTGTGCATCCATGGCACGTAGGCCAGGTCAGAAGCGCCCTGCTCGGAGACACGCTCTCCAAGATATTCGAGGCATGCGGATATGCCGTAGAGCGCCAGGACTACATAGACGATCTCGGATTCCAGGCGGCTCAGGCCATATGGGGGCTCACGCATCTGGAAAGGTTGGGAATCGAATTAAACAATTCGAAGAAGTACGACCATGCTTTGGGGGAGGTGTACGTCAAGGTTAATGCATTCATGGAGAATAACGATATAAAAGACGAGATTAACGAGACGCTGAAGAATATGGAGATTGACGGCACTTACGAGTCTAAGCTATCCAGGGAATCTTCGGAGAGCTACGTAAATGCAGAATACAGGACGGCTTTCGCATTCAACATATTCCACGACGTGCTCGTCTGGGAGAGCGATATCGTAAGGGAAAATCTGCTGGAAAAGTCGCTGCAGATATTGAAGGGCAAGGGCATTGCCAAGGAGCTTAAGGAAGGCAAGTATGCAAACTGCCTTGTGATAGATTTCAATGACATAAAAGAGCTTCCTGCGGAATTCAAGGGGCTGAAAGAGAGCATAAAGGTATTGGTGAGGAGCAACGGCGCGCCGAACTACCTCGCGAAGGACATAGCATTCCACATGTGGAAGTTCGGCCTCTTGGATAATACGTTCAAGTATTCCAAGTTCATGGACCAGCCTAACGGAAAGGCACTCTATTCGACTTCCAGGGAAGGCGGCATCATGAATTTCGGGAACGGGTCGATATCGATAAACACCATAGACGCGAGGCAGAGCTACGAGCAGAACCTCATAAAGATGGTGTTGGAGGCGATAGGCGAAGGGGGCAAGGCATCGGGATTCAAGCACATCGCATATGGAGTCGTAGAATTGGAGAACGCCAAACTCGCCGGAAGAAAGGGCACTTGGGTTGGATACACTGCAGACGACCTTCTGAAGGAGACATACGAGAGGGCTGTCTCGCTCATAGGCACGCGGTTCAATCTTGCAGAAGACGCAAAGGACAGGATAGCGCGGGATATATCCGTAGCTGCGATAAGATTCGAGTTCCTGAAGCTGTCGCAGGAGAAGAAGCTTACATTCTCGTGGGAGAACGCACTTAATTTCGAGGGCAACTCCGGACCGTACTGCCAGTATATGTACGCCAGAGCCTCAAGGATAATAGAAAATTCCGGGATTGAGGTCAAAGATATTATAGACGCAGACACGGGAGTGCTCGACAGCGAGCACGAATTCGCGCTGATAAAGCAGTTCTCGATTGCAAAGGATATCGTCGAAAAGGCCGCATCCGAATACAAGACCAATGTTATAATAGACTACATAAGCGGAGCTGCGCTCGCATTTAGCAAGTTCTACGAGCACGATCCTGTGCTCAAGGCAGATTCCAGGGAGAGGATGCTCGCAAGGCTTGCGCTTGTGCTTGCGTTCAAAAAGGTAATCGGCGAGATGCTCGCCATCGCAGGCATAAATGCGGTAGAAAGGATGTAAACTGCCCGCCGATAAATCGTGCGGGCTTCCTTGTCTGGATTAGGCGATGCAGTTTCCGCATTACCCTACAACCATTGTGCACGGATCGTCCATGAGCCAGTTATACGCCTTTTTGTATTCTATGTTTATGTCTTCTATTTTTTCACTGCCTGAATACTCATACGTTATTATGATACCCTTTTTGACATTTAATTCCTTTGCGCATCTTATCAGCGCGCTTATCTCACGCTTTTTCGCCTT
>DAHWIS010000057.1 GCA_027344745.1 Microcaldota archaeon
TCGGGGCCGGAGTGCTTCTCGGGGTATCTTTCAGCTTTATCATTGCGTATATGTTCATGGCTGTGCTTGCAGTTTACGACTTTATCGCAGTGTTTATAACAAAACATATGCTTTCCCTTGCAAGGATAGCCGAAGACAATAATCTGGCATTTATGGTTACGGTAAACGAAATTGAAGGCGTACATGAAAACAATTTTTCGAAACAAACATTGAAAAAAATCAAAAGCTCTTATAAAAAAATAAAAAACAGGACAATTAAAAATTTGTTTAAGAAAAAATTTGTACCGGTAGCCGCCAGAGTGGGGTTGGGGACAGGGGATCTTGCAGTGCCCCTTATGGTTGCAATAGCAGCATACGGAACTTATATGAACTTTATAATGAGCTTTTTTGTTATTTTTGGGGCTATTGCAGGACTGCTTGCCACAATGTTAATATTAAGGAAATATAAGAGGGCGTTGCCCGCTATACCGCCCCTCTTTGCAGGAATAACTATTTTTATAGGACTTTATATGCTAATCGGAAAATTCCTATAATTTCAACGTATCAGGAATTGATCAATTCAGTTACGCTTTCAATCCTTTTCTTGTGCTCTATGCCAAAATTCTTCGCTTTGTGAATATCGACTCCGGCTTTTCTCGCGAATAGCTCCATGAATTTCATCATTGAGTAGCTGCCAATTCCTAATATTCCTGTAAGCGCAGCCTTGGTCGCTATATTTCCCTTGGATTCGCTTCCTATATTCCTAACTGCAATTTTGGCAAGATGCCTGTATGATGCATAATATACCGCAATTTGAGTGCGGTTCAATAGACTTTTGCTGAATTCATGCGATTTGATCCTTCCGAGTGGTACATTCAGCATTGGAGTTACAGTAAATTCAAAAGGCCTTCCGTCAACATATGAATTGCTGAGCTTATTTATTAATGCAACAGTCTCCCAATTGTCCTCATCGGTTTCTTCAGCCTGGCCAACCTGAACAGTAAATGCGGATCTCCAATAATTTTTCGTCTGCGTCTGCAAGCCCCTCCATACTATTTCGTGCCATGAACCGTCAACCCCTATCTTAAGCGGTAGGGTTTTTGTAGGCATGTGTTTTTTGGCTAGTTCCTCGCTGCCGGTCTCCAAACCCGTTTGAACACTAATCCAATTCGTCGGTCCTGCTTTAACTATTTTTGAAAGTTTTTCCACGAGCTCGGGATATCCCGCAGGTATCGAAATCCTGCCATGCGTAGGATTGACCTTTTTGACTCCTTTTATATTCATCATTTCAGTAAACAGTTCTACAAGTGCGTCCTCGTTCGGGACGAAAGAATGGGCATGCTTATACCCAAAAAATTCATCTGAATGCAGCCAAGCCCTGTTCGCGCCACCCTCTTTTATGTTTACTTCCACCTCTTTTTTAATCATATCTATTGTATAATACCTCAAAGGCCTAAGAGTTACCTCGCAAAAGTCGCATCCGACTCCGCAGCCTCTCATTATCTCAACCATAGATTTTATCGAAGGCCTTACTATTGTAGGTATCTCTTCCAGTTTTGGGCATGCCCCATATGATGTTCTTGCTATGAATTTTTCATCTTCCACAACCTTTGGGTGAAACTGCTCATCAAATGTTGTATAACCTACCTTGAACATATTCCTGTCTATTCTGCCTTCTATTATCTGATTAAATAAATTATCCAGTATATCCTCTGTTTCCCCCTGCACAGCATAATCTATATTAAGTCTTTCGAAAACATCTCTCATCACAGTAAATTCCCAGATTCCCGG
>DAHWIS010000060.1 GCA_027344745.1 Microcaldota archaeon
CGCCTGGCCGTTGGTTCCTGTGGTTACGAACTGGCTCTGCAGCGAGTATGGCGGAACAGCGTTTGTGCCGTTTTTTGTAAACGCTGCCGTGAAGTTAATAGTGGCGCCGCTTTGCGGATATCCCAGCAGGTCTATTCTTGCAATTAATTCGTCTTTTGCATTGTTGGCAGGATTGGTTGAATTGGCTACGGAGAGCGACAGCGCGTAGCTTGGTGAAACAAGAGGCTCCGCGTGTGCGCTGTAAATGCCTTCGTAGGTTTCTTTTGGAACCGTAGAGCAAGATGATGGGGAAGAGGTATTTGGCGCGAGGCCGCAATAAGAAGCGTTAAGATATACGCTCCCGGAAAAGAACTGGCCCAGAGAAGAGGACACGCTCGTAACATTTAACACGCATATTATAGAACCGCCAGCAAGCACGAAAGAGGGTTTGCAGGCAGTTGCACTTGTGTTTTTTCCGTCCACGCTTGCATAAATCTTTGGGTCATATATTGGATATCTCCTAGAATTAGTTATAAAAAAACCTATGGCAGTGGCATGGGTTATGGTATTCGTGCCGAATATCATGTCCTGGCACGTTGCGCCTGTGACGAAGCTGCATGTGGATGGTACGAGAATCTTTGGCACTGCGACATATAAATATAGTAGCGATATGACTACGGCTATTATCAGTATCGCCCACCCGTATGTTATCAGGTATTCTATCGCAGACTGCGATTTTTTACCCGTGCTGCTGAGGCTTATATGCCCACTCAAGTATTTACACCTGGTTTCAATGATATTTGAAGTTATTTATATTTATCGTTTTGTGGAGACGCTGTGCTCTAGTGTGCATACGTATCCTTGGATTAAGCCTTTAAGGTATTCGCCATTTTTATAGGGGTTATGGCAGAAGCAAATTTCCAATACTGCTAAGATTATGGCTTAAGTCAAGGAACAAAGTAGAATATAGGGAAAATAGCGCTATCTGCGTTCTATTGCTGCAGTCATGCAATGCGCGCCGCCATAGCCCCCGGTTATATTGCTTAGATCCAAAGTGCTGAAGTCAATCCCGTTATCATACATATCCTTTCTATTTGGAAACATAAGCCCTGAAGAGGCGAGCTTAAGGTACTCTTTTTTTGCATGTGATAAAAGGGCCCCGTACCTTTTCGGGTCGCTTTTTGCCTTTTCGGACAGTCTGCCCAAGACCATTTTTGCAGTGAGCCTGCTGTCTATTGCAAGTATTGAATGGTCCTTTATGCACAAGAAATTTGACGAATAAGACATTTGTTCTACTGTTGAAATATTTATTATGCCAAAATCCTTGAATTTGAGATAGCCATGCAGATTTGTATTGGCTTTTTCTTTTTTGTAAGAACTGCCTTCCTTTTTATAAACTTCGACCCGTGCCCTTTTCAGCAGAAGTTCTGAACCTATTATCGTATCGCTGCCAGCTATGTTGCAGTATGTGTCCAGATGCATGTCGATCATCGGATCTGAATCGTTTCCAGGAATTAGGGGATGCGAGGGCTGTTGCACAACTGCAACTTCATGGAAAGATTGGCCGTACCTGAGCATCTGCTCCGCCCCGTGCCTGTTAGTCCTGTCTCCAAGGCCAATCAGGGCAAAATCTCCCATTGGCATAAAGTCTCCTCCCTCGAATGTTCCGGGTGCGCGTGTTTCATGTGCTATCGGAAGCCCCATCGCATCCCATAGCATTTTGGTCAATATGGGTTCCCGCCTTCTCTGCGGCTTCGACATCCTGGATATGAATACGCCTTTGTCGGTAACTGCCTGCTGGTCTCGCATAAAGTAAAGGTTGGCTAGAGGATTGTTTTCCGTAACGCTTATGCGCATCGCGCCGGCACCTTTTGCCTTCCTGATTGACACTTTTGGCATAAGAGCCATAATATTGATGAAATAATCCATGCCGTATTCGTCAGCATTCTCCTTTAGGTTTTTCAGGGCGGTTTTGGCCTCCTTTTTGTCTCCGGAAAAACTAATGCTTTTCAGTGCAGCGTCTACGATCATCGACTTTACCCTGCCATTACGGCCTGCTTGTGCCTTTATGCATTCTTCCAGGGTCTCCACGCCTACTCCAAACCCATTTTTTAAAGCGTCGACCAAAGAGTCATGCTCTTTTTGCGCAGCAGAAAGATTGAACGGGCGCTCATATAACGAGGCGGTAGGATCCAAAAGCCCTAGGAACGCCTCAATCCCCGGCCTGTGGACTATGACCTTCCTGAGCGTATCCCATTCCGCTTTTATCCTGCCTTCCATCAGATCAGCTTTAGGCTCCTTATGCATGCAAGTTTGCATGCGTGCCAGATTTGTATTGAGGCTTTA
>DAHWIS010000007.1 GCA_027344745.1 Microcaldota archaeon
TTTTTATGCTTACAAAAGAACAGAAAATTAAATTTGTCGAAGACGGTAAGAAGGCGCTTAATACCTACAAGGTTATAGGCATAGTCGAACTTGACCGCATACCGGACAGGCTGTTGCAGTCGTCTAGAAATTCGATGAGGGAAAAAGCCAGATTTATGACAGGCAGGAAAAACCTCATGGAAATGATACTGGAAAGCAGCGAAAGGACAAAACCCCTGGTAAAAGAACTCAAAGGAACATCCGCCATATTGCTTAGCAATGAAGACCCATTCGAGCTGAATAAGATATTCAAGTCAAAATCGCTCAGGCTGGCTGCAAAACCAAAGCAGATAGCGCCGGAAGATATAGTCATAAATGCGGGAGAAACATCGCTTCAGCCGGGACAGGCAGTAACAGAACTCAAGACTGCAGGTATAGACGTCAAGATGGACAAAGGCAAAGTGCTTATAGCAAAGGACAAGGTACTCGTAGCCAAAGGCGTCCAGATAAGCATGTCGATAGCAAAGGCGCTTCATACTCTCGAAGTGATGCCATTTATTGCGTATATAGCCCCGAAAGCGCTGCTTTCCGAGGGATTAATCTTCAGGCAGGATGCGTTGAGCATGAATGCAGAAAAACTGTCAAAGGACGTCGCACATGCGTTCGGCGAGGCGCTTGCATTGAGCTTAAAGGCAAATATAGTCAACAGATACACAATAAAGAAGTTAGTTACGGATGCGTATCTGAGCGCATTGCACGTAGGGGTAGAGGCAAAGCTTTATGATTCGGGCATAATAGACAAGCTCCTTGCCAATGCGGTGCTTCAAGCGTCAGCAATAAATAACATTGTGCCGGAATAGTTTATTGAATTAATGATACTAATGTAGGTGAAAAATATGGAATATGTATATGCAGCATTGCTTATTGATGCAGCAGGAAAACCTGTGACAGAGCAAGAACTGATGAACGTAGTGAAAGCAGCAGGCTTTACCCCCGACGAAGCGAGGGCCAAAGCGGTAGTGGCATCCCTGAAGGACGTCGATATAAAGGACGTAATAAAGAATGCGCAGAATATGCAGGTACAAGCCGCAGCTGCTCCAGCACAACAGGCACAGGCTGCTCCGAAAAAGGAAGCAAAGGAAGAAAAGAAAAATGAGGAAGAAGCAGCTGGCGGACTAGCGAGCCTTTTCGGTTAAATTGTCGAGAGGCGCATTAAACGCGCCTTTTAACTCTTTATCAAGTATGAGGATTCGCGCAGCCATTTTTTCTTTTCCTTGTAATCCGGGATTACATCAGCCACCGCTTTCCAAAATCTCTTGGAGTGCGACCTTATTTTTGTGTGGCATAATTCATGGACTATTACGTAATCCATTACATCCGGAGGAGAGTAGAGCAGCTTGAAATTTAGGGTTATCACGTTTTCTGGAGAACATGACCCCCATACCCGTTTGCTATTATTAATCCGCGTGCCGCGCAGTACGGAATCGAAATACGCGTTGTTTAAGGTCGTTATTCTTGCATTTACAAGTGGAAGGACAGCATTACTTATGCCTTTTATTGCAAGCCTTGATACTACTTCTCTTTCTGCATGTCCCTCCATATCATGGGGGACTTTTATCATTAAACTGTTGCCACTGACTTTTACCGACCCGCTCTTTGCTTTTTTGTGCTCTATATTTATCAAAAATTCGCGGCCGCATGCTAGCGTGGTCTGCCCATCCCGAAATTCAAGCTTGGTTTCAAGATACCTTCCGGGGTTTTTCTGCAGCGCCTTTACGATGCGATTATAAAGTAGATCGGCCGTTTTTCCCGCAGTCGCCGTATCCATCCCATGGGGTATCTTTATTATTATGCAGTTCCCATCGACTTTGGCATACGCGTTACTTAACTTTGCCCGTATCAATCTTATACCAAAGTTGCGTCCGTTTATATCTACAAACTTCGTGCAATCCATAACTAATTATCTGTGCACGCACATATAAATGATATTTGAAGGTGCGGGCACTTTCCCACGCAACGCCCATACCCTCCCAAGGAAAGGCTTAAAAAGGTGCGAAACAAAAACAATTATATTCCTTAATGTTGATTAATCCTTAACATTTCTCTTTATAAAGAGTTGAGATAATGAGCGAAGATGAAAAATTGTTGTTAATGCCCGGGGACTGGCTGTCTACGGAAGAAGAATATCTGCCTGCCGGCAATGCATTTGCAGAAGACGGAATAGTATATTCATCGGGGATAGGCGTAAAGGAGATAGCCGAAGGCAAGATAGCGGTTAAAGTTATGGGGCGCAAGATAAAAAAATTGAAAAAAGGCATGTATGCCATAGGGTCAGTAGTCGGCGATCTGAAGAGTGTCATATTCATAAAGCTTGACGATTTGGAATTTGACGACAAGGAATTCTTTGCCCCCAAAGACGGAAAAATAGTGCTTCCCAGAAAGGGTCCAAGACCGCCGCGAAGCGATGAGATAACTAAGCCGTGCAAGTTGGGCGACATAGTACTTGCAAAGATACTTTTCAACGACCCAGATGTCTACACCATGGGCATAATGGAGGATATTGCCGGTGTAGTATATTCTAATTGCGAGGTCTGCAATAATCCCATGTCGCTGGGAAATAAAAGGAATGTGCTCGAATGCAAAGAGTGCAAGCATACCGAATTTAGGAAAGTAAGCTCTGCATATGGGGATTTTAACAAGATAAAGACAATATTGGAAGAAAATACGAAGATTTGAGTGAGAAGATGGAACTACAAATAATAAAGAACGAAAACAAGGAGCTTATGATAGAATTTGAGACCGGTAACCTTACACTGCCTGATCTAATTGCAAGCGAGCTTCTAAACAATTCGGATGTGGAGTTTGTGGGTGTCACGAAAGACCACCCCGAAGTAGGCAAACCCGTACTCGTGGTAAAAACGAACAAAAAAAAGGCCATGGACGCAGTAGAAAAAGCGCTGGAAAACATAGACGAGCAGTTTTCCGAAATTAAAAAAGCGCTAAACAAAAAATAGCACAGGCTTCTCTTCCTTCTACATCTCAACATGCACTAGCAAAAAATATAAAAATGCCCGATGCAATCTTTATGCATGGTAACTTTGGGCATAGAAAGCAGCGCACATACTTTCGGTGTCGGTGTAGTTGATCATGGAAAATTTTTGTCAAATAAAAAGGATATGTATAAGATATCGGATAGGGGCATGATACCTAGAAAGGTTGCGGACCATCATTCAGAGGTATCTTATGCCGTGATAAAAGGTGCATTGGCGGATGCAGGCATATCCATACGCGATATCGATTCAATAGGCTATACCAAAGGTCCGGGCATAGGCCCTTGCCTTCGCATCGGCGAACTAGCCGCAAAAACCCTGGCCAATAACCTACACATACCTGTATATCCGGTAAACCACGCCATAGCGCACATAGAGGCAGCCAAGCATCTATCTAGATTTAGGGATCCATTGGCATTGTACGTGAGCGGAGGCAATTCGCAGATTCTGGGCACCGTTGCACTGCCATTCAAGCACTACACCGTATACGGCGAGACATTCGATATAGGTATAGGAAACATGTTGGATAACTTTGCACGGGCTGCACAGCTGAACCCCGCATGGGGTTCTAGCGTAGCAAAGCTTGCCAAAGGCGGTAAATATATAGGCATGCCATATAACGTAAAAGGCATGGATTTTACGTTTACCGGGTTGCTTACAAATGCAATAAAGCTATTGGATAAGGCAAATCATAAAGACGTAGCATTCTCTCTTCAAGAAACCGCTTTTTCAATGCTCTCCGAAGCAACTGAAAGGGCTTTGATGCTAACGTCCAAGAAAGAGCTGATAGCGTGCGGCGGGGTAGCGCAAAGCATCAGGCTTGCAGAAATGCTTAAAGGCATGGCATACATGCACAAAGTTAAATTCTATGTGGCCCCAAACGAGTACAATGCGGATAACGGTGCAATGATAGCCTTAGTCGCCGAAAAAATGCATATGTCCGGAATAAAAATAAAAGATGCAGAATGCAATGTGCTGCAAAGATATCGTGCAGATTCAGTAAATATAACGTGGTAGAATGGAAAAGATGACCGAGGGTGCTGAGGCAGATATCTTTAAATTAAAATTTATGGGTTTGGATGCCATCCTGAAGTACAGGCGCGCTAAGCCGTATATGGAAAAGAGCTTGTACGAAAACATAAGGATTTCGCGCACCAAGAATGAGGCTAAGCTGATGATGCTCGCAGTTTACAGCGGCGCATCTGCTCCAAAACTCCTCTTTGCAACCAAATATGCAGTGTGCATGGAAGCCATAAAAGGCATTAGACTTGACGAAATGCTGGCCATGAAGCACGTAAACAGGGTTAAAGTAATGCGTGGAATGGGCGCCGAGCTTGCAATGCTCCATTCTTCTATGATAGCGCATGGCGATTATACTCCCGCCAATATAATTGTTGATGAAACTATGAAGGTCCATGTAATAGACTTCGGGCTTTCGGAATATACATTCTCCCTTGAGGATAAAGCAATAGATTTGCTTCTGATGAAACGATCACTAAGCAAAAAAGATTATTCCATGTCGATTGAAAGTTATGCGCGCCATCTCGAAAGCGCCACCAAAACGCTCGAAAAACTGGAAGAGATAGAGCAAAGAGGCAGATATCAGGACAGGTCGATGAATCACAGGTAATAAACTTTCCGCTTGCAGAATTAGAATCTGCCTACATTGGCAAATTCAATTGGCGCAGGCCCGTTTTCTGCGTTCAGCAATTCATCTGGTGCTGCAGTATCTATTGTTCTTGAATATACTAAAGACACTATGCCGGCGAAAGTCAATATGTCTATAACCAACACGTACAATGCGGTAGTGGCAAGGAACTGGTAGGTGAAAAGTGCGACAGCAATGAACCCAGAAACAATGCCTATGGCAAAGCCCCTGCGCGCCTGCATAAAAAGCATGAATCCCGTAACCAATTCAAAAAACGCTACGATGGCGGCTATGATTGGAAATATATAATCAAACTTTATGCTCGATATGAACGTGAAAAATCCCAATTTATTTGCAAAACCCACCACGTATCCCAATTGGCTGCTTCCAAGTAATAGAAATGCCACGAAAGCTGCAGAAAACATGGTTGCAGATATTATCCCAAGCCTGTTATAAGTAACGTTCTCTAATCCTTTGGTCGGTTCTGCTTTGTCCACATCCTCCAAGCAGTAATATTTTCCGTTTCTTTCTACTATATCCTCGAAACAAAATGGCCTATGGCAATAGTTGCATACCGCATACGCAGGTCTCCACGGGTGCCATACGCATGACAGCCCTATGGCCGCCTCTTTGCTCTCGGCTTCAGATCTAGTCTCTCCGCTTTTGGATCCATGCCCTATATAATCCTTGACGTTTTCGCCCTCTGTAATAAGGGCGTCTGCTACTTCCCTATATGACGATGCATTTGATACATACCCTATCCTGGAGCCTCCCTGTGCGGCGTTGAATGCCGTTGCATTGGTTTTCTGCGCCTGTACAACGGTGCCATTTTGTATTTTGTTTGGTGCTTGCAGTTTCTTCTTCGATGCCGTTGTGCTGGGATTAGATACCCGAGTCTTAGCATTTGAAGGTGCGGGCAATTCTCCTTTTTCTTCCCGCACCTTGAATATAAGCATATCCTCGGGATCGACTGTCATTACATCAGCTTTTTAGAGCGCTCAATAGCTTGCCTCTTTTTCTTTTCGAATATGCCTCTGTGTTTTGCACAACTTATGCAATAATAAATCTTCCTCTTTTCAAAGAATCTTACGTCATTCGTTGTCTTAAGGTCAGTACTAAAACTTATTGCCTTTTCAAACACTATAGCCTTGTTCCTTGGAACTTTTCTTCCGCACGATTCGCATATTACTATGGTCTCTTTTCCTCTCAAACTAAACACCTGCAATTATATATGGTTAAGAAACAATAAAAAGATTAATATTCTTGATATTTTAATAATAATAGAGAACTGATGCCATGAAAGCTTATATAATATCAGAAGACCCGCATTCTGGGGTGCATTTGGCCAATTTTCTTAATACGAACGGCAATAAAGCCATAATCTCGGAAGAGAACGGAAGTGATTACCGTATGCAGCTACAGGATCTCACATTGCATAAAGAAGATTCTGACCTGAATATAATAATAACTTCAAAGCCCGCTGTCCTAACGATAGAGTCCAATAAATTGGACGGCATCAGGGCGATGCTTTGTAAGACCGCAGACGATTTGGATTCTATCGATGAGGCGGGTGTCAATACCGTGCTTCTGGACAGTTCGTTTAGCGATGAAGAAATCTGCGGCTTGTTCAAAAAATATGGTTCAGCGAGCGTCACAGAAAGAGGATTTCGACAGCAGAAAAGTGCATTTCAGTTAACGAAGCAAATCGATGATAGCGCACAAAGGCATCAAAAACCGCAAAAGAAATTCGCAAAGCCTGTAAATGACGATGACGAGCAAAAAGAACCGTTCTGGAATCCCAAGAAAGGAGTAAAGAAAAATTTAAAAGACATATTCGGTCTTGAATGATATCATGAGAATGTCATGTGAAAACGTTATAAAATTAGCAATACCTGCCATACGTGCCGCAATAGCTGGACAGTTGATTGCAAACTACCATTTCACACAAACCGAAATAGCCAACTATTTAGGGGTCACCCAGTCCGCTGTAAGCAAATACGCAAATAACAGGTATTCAGAGGATATAAATTCACTCAAGGAAGCCGTAGAAAGAAAAGGCGCAGAGAAGGAGGTAATAGATATGATAATATCCGGAAAGAGCACCATGGCAGTATCAAAGAAGATAGATTCGATTGCAACAAGTAAACTAATATTCAACGAAGCATCGAAACTTGCATGAACCGTGCGCTATACGGAAAAGCGGCAAATATGCCGCCTAATGATTATCCTGCTTGGGAGAATTTGCAGCATCAAAATAAAGGATTTCATTACCTGCATTTTCTATCTGTATTCTGGCTACATCCTGCTTCTTCCTCAGTCCTTGGAGCGTTGCCTCGGCAAATCTAAGGCTCCTTGTCGTATCATATATATGCTTCATGTTGTCAAAAAACTTATTTGCCAAATCAATTTCGCGCACCCTAAGCGCTTCGAAAATCTCTCTTTTTAACTCGCCAACAACATCCAGCAGTCCCAAAATATACGCATCCTCAGACACACCCACTTCAGATACGCGCAATATGGTGCCGTTGTTCTTGATCGATGAAAAAATCATAGCTTCTGCATACTCCTGATACGCTTGCAAGGAGTAATATTCCATGCCTGCATCTATCCGCTTTAGCTCATGTATTTCTTCATGCAATTGCGATCCTACCAAAGACGCATCAGCGATTTTCCCGTTGTGCAGCATTGTTATCATCTTTCCCGAATTCCTTATTATGTCGCGCGACAATCTTGCCACTCTATCAAAATTCTCCTGTTTCTTGACCAAGTAACTGCCTATATTTTCAATATCGTCCGTAAAACCATCCATCACATCACCTAATCCAGACAAGGAAGACCGCGCCATCAAGGGGAATGCCACTAAATATTCATTCCGTGGTAAAAAAGGTATTGTTGTGCAAAACCTGCATATTTACCCCATCTTTTTTCCGCAAAAGCATGTAATTCCCCGACCGTTTTTTTCTTGCCCTTGAAATAAAATTTTTCAAGCGTCCTTTTTACCCAAACGTCTATCGGAAACGCATGCATATTCCCATAGCCCATCAGAGCTATGCAATCGGCGACCTTATCGCCCACGCCGAATATCTCCGTCAGCTCCGATTTAAGTCCGTCGTAATCGTTAGGGTTCAGTTTGTACAAATCCAGGTTATACGTGCAGTATTGCGCAGCGCCTACGAGATATTTAGCTCTGAATCCTGCGCCTATTTTTTTAAAATCGTTTTCAGTAACCTTAAGCAAGTCCGCACTTCTAGGGAACGATCTGCCTACAACCCTATCATTATCATCTTTTATCTCGGATCCAAAAGCGGCAACTAGGTTAAGCACCATGCGCCTTATCCTCTTCACGTTATTGAATTGGGACATTATAAAGCACACTGTGGTTTCCCATGGGTCATTAAGCGTTACCCGCATGCCGTGATACTTTTCTATGGCATTTCTCATGAATGCATCTGTGGATACCGATTCGTACATGTTTTTTATGTCATCGTCCAACCGGAATCTTTTTTTAACATCGTCAATCGCATTGGCGTATCTGCTTGCCACTACTATGCGCCCTCTCCTGACATCCCCCTCAAAGCCTACATTAAGTATGTGCTGTCCGTTTGCATAAGTGAGTGTATTGCTTGCATTATTATAATGTCCGTAGAATGTCAACGGCTGTGCGCTTTCAAACGTATGCTTAAGGCTGAAATCTGCGACCTTTATTATGTTTGTGAACACTTCATCATAAGCCATTCAATCATCATCTGCGTATGCGGCATAATTCGATATGTTGCTGAATCTGGACGGATCGAACTTCGATGCCTGCAAGAGCATATCCGCCATATCGCTTATTTTTATGCGCATTTGGCTTTTATCCTCCATATTTCTTAATGTCACTGTATCATAATTCTCCGAATTCCTGTCTACTGTGTCGTAGTCGATGGTTATGCAGAACGGGGTCCCTATTTCGTCCATCCTTGCATACCTCCTGCCTATCGATCCGGACATGTCGAATTCGACACTAAGAATGGGCTTTAAGGACAGATATACCTCACGTGCCTTGCGAACCAGCGCATCTTCGCGCTGCAGCGGGAAAATTCCGGCTATAACCGGAGCAAGAGGCTTCGGCAACTTTAATATAGAGCGGGAGTCGGTTTTTTCGTATAAACAATCTATCATCATCCATATATTCCTATCCACACCAAAGCTCAATTCCAATACGTGGGGCACCAGTTTTTTGTCACCGGTTCTTATCGACAAGTCCTGTCCGGAGCCTTTGGAATGCGCTTTCAGATCATAATCTGTCCGGTAATGCAGGCCCCCGACCTCCCGGAATCCACCCCAACTCTCGACGTTAACTTCTATGTCCATATGCAGCTTGTTGTAAAATGCCTTTTCATTGCCTCCTTTTTCATAGAACCTTATGCGGTCGCCGCTTATGCCTATGACCTCGGTGTAAAATGTATTTATCAACCCCATGTGAAATGCATAAAATTGCGGTATGTTATATCGTTCCACAATATCCTGGACCGATATGCTTTCTTGCCTGCCCTCATTT
This sequence comes from Microcaldota archaeon, assembly GCA_027344745.1. GTDB lineage: Archaea > Micrarchaeota > Micrarchaeia > Micrarchaeales > Micrarchaeaceae > JAMCYW01. The sequence goes on from DAHWIS010000007.1 coordinate 9,218, forward strand.
ACATACATAGCTACATTAAGCTTCAAATCTTTTATGCTGTCTATGCTTATGCCCCAGCTGTCAGGGGCGAAAAATATCTGGAGCTCCGCCTGCGTAAGCTCTCTTAGCCTGTATAATCCCTGTCTTGGCGATATCTCATTTCTGTATGCTTTACCTACTGCGGCCAGCCCAAACGGAAGTTTCTTTTTTGATATCGAGAATTCCCTGAAAAAATTAAGGTATACCGACTGCGCAGTTTCAGGCCTAAGGTATGCCTTTTCATTCCTCTCTGGCCCTAAATAAAGGTCGAACATCATGTTGAATGCCCTTGAAGCTCCAAATGTGCCCTTGCATTTCGGGCAGATTACTTTGTTCTTTGATATCGCATCGTCCAATTCTGCGGCGTTAGCTCCTTCTGATACGTCAATGCCTAAATCCTTCAATAATACGTCCGCCCTGAAATAGGTGTTGCATTTGGTGCATCCTACAAGTATGTCATTGAACAGTGCCGCATGGCCGGATGCAACTAATGGTTTTTCCGGCAGTATTGTGGATCCATCTATCAAATGGTAATTTTCCATCCGTTCCACAAAGTAAGCCATCCATACTGATTCAAACCTTCTTTTGATAGCAGCCCCTATATGGCCATAATCGTATAATCCAGATGCGCCCCCATATATTTCAGCAGTGGGTGCAAATATGCCCTTGCGTTTGGCTAATGCCGTAAGATCTTCTATATTCAATGCAAACACTCCTTCCTCTTTTGGTAATTTTTTTTATCATTGGAGGTATAAAAACCTAATGCTTGATTGCCGGCACCAGTGTCAAAGAAATACAAAGGAGGAGCCTTTCTTCACTGCAATTGTGTTGTTATTTTTAGCTGCTATCTGCCTGTCGAATATGAGCGTAGTGCCCTCGACGAACTTTGCGTCTTTTAAGATAAGCCTGAGAATCCCTCTGGTTGAATTACTGTCCATCCAATGGAAGACGTTAGAAAAATATATCAGGTCTGGCGCGTTTTCTGTTGCGACTTCTGCCAAATACTCATAAATGTCTTTTGCGTAAAGATTCATTATTGGCATATTGCTGAATTTCAGTGTAGGTATCAGAAATTTTGAAAGATCACATCTTTTTTGCGGTTCTATGTGGATGTTTCCCTCTAACCCGAACATGCTGCCATCTATAACCGCATCATCCAACTTTATGCTGGTGGCATTTGCTATGGTCTTCGACAATGCGACATCGCGCCTGAGGAATACTCTGAAGTTGTTTTCTGCTGCCTTTCTATGCCGTATGCATAGATGTTTGAAGTTCAACAGCTGCGCATAAGACACATCCATGCCGATAAGCGATTCGAAATGATTTTTAGGTAAAAGTTCAGATATTAGATTCAGAGCCAATCCTCCACCAACTATAAAGGCAAATTTTGATTTATTTTCTATTTTTGAGAACTCGCCGCCATATATGCGCTCATTGGTA
>DAHWIS010000079.1 GCA_027344745.1 Microcaldota archaeon
CTTGTCGCGCCCTTCCTGTGCACGTAGAGCTCCATCCTCTTGCCATTGATATTATGCTCCTCCAATTTCGCTATGTTGTGCGCAACGTCATACACGATCTCCATGCCAAGCGAATCTGCGCTCTTTCCGAACGCCTCTTCAAAACTTTTTCTTATCGAATTAGTCATTATCTGCCTGTTTACGAATGCAAAATTGACTGCGGACCGCATTGCCGCAAGATAGTCGTCGGCTTCCTTGCTGCCTATGTCCGCATAGCTCAGTTCGGGATCTGCCAACTTTATATTGTGCGCGACCTGATATTCGCTCAACACCCTTAGATAATCACTGCATACCTGATGCCCATAGCCGCGTGAGCCGCTGTGGACCATCACTACAATCTGATTTTCTTGCAAACCGAATGCTGCGGCGAGCTTCGCATCCAATATCTTGTTAACTTTTTGCACTTCTAAAAAGTGGTTGCCCGCACCGAGAGTACCCAGCTGCTGCACGCCCCTGCTCTTCGCCATCTTGCTAACCTTGTCGGGATCAGCGCCTTTTATGCATCCGTATTCCTCTATCCTTTCGGCATCGTCCTTAAAGCCGAAGCCCTTGCCGATTATATAGTCGACGCCCTCGGATGCGACTTTTTCCAAATCTGCATCGGTGAATCCGAGCTTTATCCTGCTGCCTACCCCGCTTGGGACGTTCTTGAAAAGCCTGTCCATCAGAAGCTTGAGCTTAGGAACCAGCTCTGTATCGTCAATGTTGGTTTTTATGAGCCTTACCCCGCAATTAATATCAAAGCCGATTGCGCCGGGGGATATTATGCCGTTGTTTGCGTCGAAAGCGGCAACCCCGCCAACAGGAAATCCGTATCCCTCGTGGCCATCCGGCATCACGAGCATGGCGTTCGCTATCGAAGGCAGAGTAGTTGCATTGACCGCCTGCATTAGAGTTCTGTCCTTCTTCATATTGCCTGCTATGTTCTCATTTGCATAAACACGTACGGGCACATTCATGCCTTTTGATTCATCCTTCTCCACTTCCCACAAAAAGTCGTTGAGCTTCTTCAAATTAACGCCATTAGAATCCATCATAATCAGCCATTGCATATTAAAAGCAAACGCTCAAATATAAATATTTAATAGGGCAGATAGATTAAATATCTGATGGTGAATCATTGTCTATAATCAAGCTCGCGGGTTTGGGTAAAACCGTATTGGAGAGCAACGTCAAAAGGTTGGACAAACCGTATAAATTGAACTTCGCCATCACATATTGGTGCCAGTCCAGATGCCTTACGTGCAATATATGGCAGTTCAAGCCAAAGGGCGAACTCACTTTAGAGGAGATAAAAGCTTTCGCGGAGAAGAACACGTCTTTTAGGTGGATAGAACTTACAGGAGGGGAACCTTTCCTCAGACCGGATATAGTAGGGATAGCAAAGGCATTTTACGAGAATTCTAAGGGGTTGTATATGCTAACGATGCCGACGAATTCGTTATGCAGCCACGACCTTATAATCGGGCGCATAAAGGAGATGTTAGACTTAGGCATACCTAAGATAGCAATTACAATAAGCCTTGACGGCTACAGGGAGCTGCACGACAGGATACGCGGCATACCTGGCAATTACGACAGGGCCATAACTACGTTCAAAAGGTTGCACGATCTTCAGAAAGAATATAAGAACCTGTACTTCGTGTTCGGTTACACGATGAGCAGCTATAACGAGGGGCAGTTCCAAAAAACGTTCGACGCGGTCAAGAAAGACATACCATATATAAAATACAGGGACTTCCACATGAATCTGGGGCAGATATCATCCAATTATTACGGCAATTCAAACTTTGACATGCTGGCAAAAAGAAACAGCGTTGCAGATGAGCTGGAAGGCATGTTGGGTAAACGGGAGCGCAGTTTCGGTGCGATACATCTGATAGAGCACACCTTCCTTAGGAAGCTGGTAGAATACGTCAGAACGGACCGCATGCCGATGAAAAGCAAGAGCCTTGATGCGTCGCTGTTTTTGGACAGTTTCGGCAACATATTCCCGTCGATAATGTGGGACCAGAAGATAAGCAACGTACGGGATATAGATTACGATTTGAATAAGGTATGGCACGGAGAACTTGCCAACATGGTAAGGGAAGCCGTAGACAGAGGCAATGAACCAAAACAGTGGACCTCGTGCGAGGCCTATCAGTCGATAACTGGAAATATATCAAGCATTATAAAGTGAACAATCAGTCCAACCCAAATCTCTTGAACAGATGCATCTTAACTATGTCTATAAGGAACATAAACGCTATCGCCACGCCTATTATTGAGATTATCGAATAGCCGCTTATGCTCTTCATCAGCAATCCCGATGCTGCGAACGCGATGCCCATACCCATGCCCAAAATCGATGACAAGACAAGTGGCATGCTGGGCCTTGAATTCCAGAACCTTGCCTTTGACCTTAGGTTGTAAACGGTCAGATTGTCCCCTATATTGAACATAAGGAATGCGGCGGTCTGGAATTCGGGCACGGTGAATTTGAATACTCCAAGACCCAGCGGCACAAGCGCCAGAGCTTCCACCATCAGCATTATGCCCATTATGGCCGAGCTGATTATTATAGGGCGTATCCTCCACGCGTCGGGCTTCTTTGAATACATCTCGTTATCGGTTGATAGTGTAATATTGACTACGTCATTGGTGAATATCAGCAGGATAAGAAGGAAGGGCGTTATGGGTATGAACTTGAAAAGCACGAATACTATCGCTATAAATCCTATAATTTGAAAAACCTTGAC
>DAHWIS010000062.1 GCA_027344745.1 Microcaldota archaeon
GCACCTATAAGCGCCGCAATAGTGGTTATAATCGAAAAATATGCAGGATAGAATGAAACCTGATTGAAGCTTCCTAAAAAGAACATTAAATTGGGCGCCGCATTATTTTTGAAGTAGGCAATGGAAAAGTTGCCCGATCCCTGGGGAGCGCCATAACTGCCATTACTATGCATATAGGCTATATAGTATAATTGTGGGGCAATAGCTGCAAGAAATATTATGGCTGCGAACGGCAGCCTGTGCATCTGTTTGCGCTTCATAATCCGGGATATAGAACTTCGCTCTTCGTATATTATGAGTAATGCGAATATTGGAACCAAAAGCACTGCCTCAATGCGTATATATACGGCAATTGATAGCGCAGAAAGGAAGAATGCTTTTGTATATGGATTTTTCTTATTTTTGTATATCACAAAGGCAAAAAAAGCCAGAGTGGTGAACATCATGAATCCCATATTTGTAACTGCTTGGGTTCTTGACCATATGAATAGCTCTGGTAGCATGGCGAAAATCACTGCAGATGCCACTCCGGCCCGCCTGCCAAACATTACAGAACCCGTAAGAAAGACCAAAAGTATTGATAATGCTCCAACTGCAAGCTCAAAGTAATACGCAGTGGTTGTGTTTGCGCCAAATGCAGCAAATGCGATCGCAATGTAGAAGGAGTATTCTGCCGGATCATGATAAAGTTGGCCCAACAGGCACGGACTTGCATATGCATAACCATACTGACACCACAACGCATTGCCATTATGCAGTATGTTAAGCGCAATGCCCTGGTATATACTTTCATCAAAATAAAGTTGACTGACAGGGTGCACAAAAAGTAGAGAAAATGCTACAAAAAACGCCATTATAGCGATTGTACAGAAAAGGGAGTATGAATCCACATTTCCTGAAAGGGCTTTTGCTAAGTGCTTCCTAGAATAATAGACAGATAATAAAAGACTGGCGAGGAGCAGAGAGTAGAGAATGGTAAAAATATAGCCTATGATTAGCATGTTTCGTATTATACCGCTTAAATATTTAAGGATAATGCCAATCGTCGTCAGACTCAGAAAGATATATGAATTTGCAATATGAGGTAATAACGGCAGATGCTATGGTCCATCTTGATAGGGTTTTTACTGCGGAAGGATCCCCAAATATAGCATTCATAAAATACTGGGGGAAAAGAAACGATAAGTTAGTTCTGCCTTATAATTCCTCGATAAGCATGACATTTGCGCATGAGGCGATGCGCACGGTAACAAGCATCTTGTTCACTAAAAAGCTAAAAAATGATGTTTTCTATCTTGATGGACAGAAACAGAATCTTGAAAACAAGGATACAGCAGAAAGGTTTGCAGTACTGGATATACTAAGATCTGCTGCAAAAACCGAGGCGAAGGCGCTGGTAGTATCTAAAAATTACTTTCCTACAGCCAGCGGACTTGCATCAAGCGCGTCTGGAATTGCAACGTTGGTGTTTGCAGCAAATGCTGCACTGGAAATTGGGCTTAATGAGAAGGAAATGTCAATAATTGCGCGGCAGGGAAGCGGCAGCGCATGCAGAAGCTTGTTTGGGGGAATCGTGGTATGGAAGGCGGGAAAACGCACTGATGGAAAGGATTCATTTGCATTACAGGTTTTTGAAAGAGATTACTGGCCGGAGATTGTCGATAATATTGTAGTTGTGTCGCAGGACAAGAAAAAAATCCCGTCAAGATTAGGGATGAGGCAGACAGTAAACACAAATCCGCTGTTCGGAGTGAGAACATTGTCAGCCGAAAGAAGGCTGAAACTTTTTAAGGAATCATATAGAAGGAGGGACATATCGGGTATTGCTGCACATATGATGGCGGATAGCAATGAGATGCATGCATTGATGCTTAGCACTGTGCCTTCGATAAGATATCTTAATCCAATATCGTATTCGCTTATGGATGCTGTAGAAGAGTTAAATGAAAATGAAGGCAAGATAATTGCAGGCTATACGTTCGATGCAGGACCCAACGCCAACATAGTTACAGTAAACAAATACCAAAAAAAAGTGATGGATATGCTTAAGCAATTCAAAGAGAAAGGATCCGTGATTTACATAAAAACTTCGCGTGTTGGAGATGGGCCGAAATTGCTTGGCGCTGAATACTCCATGATAAACGAGGATATGCTCAGACCGCGGTAATATTATGCAGTATGACTCAATTGCAAGCGCGCCTGGAAAAATACTTTGGCTTGGAGGATATTCTGTGCTTGAACGGCCCAATATAGGATTAGTTACAACAGTCGACGCGCATGTTGCAACCAGTATCAGATTAAGGAAGGATGCTTCAGTAAGCTTTCATGCGCCGCAGTTGAATGCGTATGCAGAAGGAAGAATGGAACGGGACGGGATTATAAGAGCAACGGTGGACTCGAAACTCGGCCTTTTGAAAATAGCGGCAGAGGTAACGGCAAGATACGCAGCGGTACTTGGA
>DAHWIS010000063.1 GCA_027344745.1 Microcaldota archaeon
GCCTTCCTTGTCATTATATCCAGTATGGTGTTGTGTATTGCCGCGGTAAGATAGTCCTCTGTAAATATGCTTTCCATTATGTAAGATGTCGAAGTTTGCGTATCTATTGCGTTTTTCACTCCGTAATGGGGAAACCCGCCAAAGAACACGCCCCTTGCCTTTTGTATTACCCCTCTTATGAAAAGCGAGGTAAGCAGGTTGTCAAGCACCCATGGCTCCACATTGACATCCTCAAGGAATAGGAGGCTGCCATCAGTCTTTGGCATATATCCCGTATTGGCTATAAGTGCAATCATGCTTAAATTACCGCCTATTATCCTGCCTTTGGCCGTGCCCTCTACGAGCGTACGCGCAAGCGCGCTTTCTTCAGGATTGCGCAATACCGCTTCGGACCCGTTTTGTATTATGTCTATCAATGCCGACCAATTGTGCTTCAGAATGCTGCTATCTTTTTCCATTAAGTCTATTAACATCGGGCCCTGAAAAGTAACAAGGCCCGCTTTCTTCAGGAACGCTAACTGCAGAAGGGTTATGTCGCTTGAGCCTATAAATATTTTCGGATGGTCCTTTATTATGCTGTAATCTATCTTGTTTATCAGGTCTATGGCGCCTGCGCCGCCCTTGAGCGCTATTATAGCATCTATATCATCGCTCTTGAACGCATTCTCTATCTCTGCGGTTCTTATATGGTCTCCGGCTGTGAAATATCTCGCATTTGAAACCTGGGTCATGCTCTTGGAAAGGCTGACCTTGAATCCCCTGTCCTTGAGAAATTTCAATGCCTGTGACAGGTTGTATTCGCTTGTCAGCCTCGATGACGGTGCTATTATTTTTATTGTGTCCCCTGGCTTGAGTGCCCTGGGTTTGACTATCTTTTCGTGCATGTAGATAATCTACTGCTGCAAATATTAATAGTTTGCCCAAAACCCGCATGAAAAAATCTAAAGTTTATAATCCTTTCTCATGGCGAGATTAAGTGCCCTGCCAACTACTTCGTCCATGGAAATGCTTCCACATAGCCTGTCTATCAGGCCGATGCTTGTGCCGGTTGCTGGCCTTATAGAGCTTATTGAACATACGTCCTTGTATCTCCCTATAGACATATCGTATGTGCCTATACTTTTTGCATACTCTATTATTTCATTTTTGTCGAATCCTATAAGCGGCCTGAAAATGAACTGTTTTGTGCCGCTTTGGGACGATGCCATATTCTTCAGCGTTTGTGAAGCCACCTGTCCAAGGCTCTCTCCGGTGACTATTGCGTCTGTGCCTTCGATATCCGATATCCTTTCTGCAAGCCTGAACATAAATCTTTTGAACAGTACGAGCTCGAACCTGTGCGGTATGCGCATAGCAGCGCTCTGAAAAGGGTATGCGGGAACATAATATACCCTAATGCTGTTGTAGTACCTTCCCAATATCTGCAATAATCCATTTATCTTAGAGCCGGCGGCCTCTTCATTGTCACTGAATGCGTGCACATGCACATATACAAGCTCGAGACCCTTCTTCATTGCGAAATACGAAGCTACCGGCGAATCTATGCCTCCGGAAAAAAGCGATATAGCCCTTCCGGACGACCCGACCGGCAGCCCCCCCAATCCCGCGCGCCTCTCCCTTGTCATATAAGCCCTATCTTTGGTGATGCTTATGTAAAGCTTTGAATTGGAATTTTTATCTATCGAAAATCGGAGTTCTTTTTCTCTGTTTATGAATTCCCCTATCAATTCAGTAGACGTAAAATCAAGTCCCTTGTAGCTTCTGTGCGCTATTATCTTTACCGTTTCCTCGTTTCCGATTATCTTTTCGGAATTCTCGATTATGCTATCCATGCTGCTCTCCGATATTAAAGCAGGGGCATACCACGAGAGCCCGAACACGCGACCTAGGCGTTCCAGCGACCTCGCATATCCGTTGTTGTTTTTGGGATATAAAACGAACCTGTCCCTGAGCGTCTCGAATTTTTCATATTCTACCCCTTCCAGCATGTGCTTTATATTGGCGTAAAGCCTCTTCGTAAAATCCGGCTTATTATTCCCTTTTATGGATATCTCTCCAAAATGAATTACTATGCAATCAAATCCTTTAAAATCCATTAGACCATCAGCCAATGCGCATTCTGGCATTGTATTTTAAAATCTTTCATCAATAACTAAATAAATATAAGCTTACCAGTTATATTAAGTAATAAAATAAAAGTCTGGTTCATATGGGCATGATATTGAATTTCAAAAGGTTTATTGAAAACTCGCGGCATATAATGAGCATAAGCTATAAACCAAACGCCCCAGAATTCAACAAGAGCGCGAAGATAATAATCATAGGCATACTCCTAGTCGGGTTCATAGGCTTTGTAATAGCGATAATCATATCGTTGCTCATAGCTGGGAATCTTTCCTTTATATAACATTAGCGCTGTGGGCTTGAAACCGCGCACCATATAGATGCGAGGGATGTCGCCATGGAAATAAAAGTGGACTTTACAAAGAGCGCCCAGGAAAACGCGAATGCATACTATGAAAAATCAAAGAGGCTTTTGTACAAGCGCGAAAAAATAAAAGAGGTCATAAGGACGCTGGAAGCGCGCCTTGAGGAAGCAAAGAAGAACGAAGTCGTAAAGGAGCGCAAGATAATCAAGATGCGCAGCAAAGAATGGTACGAAAAGTTCCACTGGTTCTATACAAGCAACGGCATGCTGGCAATAGGCGGCAGGGACGCGCATCAGAACGAATTCTTAAATTCGAGACATTTCACAGAGCATGACTTATTCTTCCATTCGGACATATTCGGCGCATCAGTTGTAATACTGCAGGGCGGCGCAGATGCTGCCCATGAGATACGCAACGAGGTCGCGCAATTCGCAGCATGCTTTTCCAG
>DAHWIS010000066.1 GCA_027344745.1 Microcaldota archaeon
ATCAATTAGCCCATGCATCAGAATCCATTGCGTCCGCAGAAACAAAAATATAAATAACAGTGATGCATTAACTTTATATTAACAATTCCTAACCAATAAGGTGTTACGCTGAACGAAGACGAATATGTAAAGCTTTTAGACAGGGCATTCGAGCAGGCCCCCAACCTGAGCAGCGAGAAGTCCGATTTTGAAATACCCAAGGTGGATTCGATAGTGCAGGGCAATAAGACATTCATAAGGAATATGGCGCAGATCGCAGATAAGGCGAGGAGGGCTCCAAGCGACATAGCAAGGTATCTGAGCAAGGAATTCGGAGTGCCCGTAGGCATAGAGGACCAGAGGCTAGTCCTCAACGGCAAGTTTTCCAATGACGATATAGAAAAAAGGGTACACAGGTACTTTGACGTGTACGTGATATGCAGGGAATGCGGCAAACCCGACACACATCTTGAGAATGCCGGACGCGGAATGTTCTTCCTGGTATGCGAGGCATGCGGCGCAAGGTACGGCATAAAAAATTATTGACGTGTTTATATGGCTAACAGAAAACCGGCTTTCGATAGCAGAAGGGGCGCGCCTATAGCGTACAGGTTGAAGACCCCGCAGAACGGCGAGTTCGTAGGCAGAGTTATAAAAATAGAGGGCGCCACGAAATTTTTGGTGCACTGTCACGACGGAAAGGACAGGCTTTGCATAATACCCGGCAGGTTTAGGAGAAGATTCTGGATAAAGGTTAACGACGTTGTGTTGGTGAAGCCGTGGGTTGTCCAGGCCGACGAAAGGGGCGATATAATCTGGAGATACAGCCTTTTGGACATAAGCAAGCTCAAAGACATGAAGCTTGTCGAGTGAGCAGCATAATCATTAATAAATATAATCTACATATTGATGTGTTTATTTGGGCGCTTTGCTTGCAAGATTGACTGGGGGTATATATGCAGACATTGAACGATCTTTTGGTAGAATCAAAGATATTCGCTAATAGGGAGGTTTTGTCGCCTCATTATACTCCGCAGAAGCTCGTTTTTAGAGAGAAAGAGATAAACAATATAGAAAGGGCGCTCGCTCCCTCGCTGAAAGGCGAACGCGGCAGGAACCTCTTCATTTACGGCAAGACGGGCACTGGAAAGACAAGCTGCGCAAAATACGTCATAAATGAAGTCAATGCGATACCTAATACTAAAGCGAAGATTTCATACATAAATTGCAGGATATACAACTCTAGGTATAGGATACTAAACAAGGTAATAAGCGACCACATACCTACCTATGCGAAGAGGGGCTATGGCGCGGTTGAGCTTTACGAGAAGCTGATAAACTGGATAGAAGAAGATAGCAAGATCCTTGTAATCACACTAGACGAAGTCGACGTGGTAAAAGATCTCGACGACCTGATATACACGCTGACTAGGATAAATAGCGATATCAGAGCCGGAGGGGTTACGCTAATAGGCATATCCAACAAGGTATCGTTCAAGGAAGACCTTGACCCGAGAAGCCTGTCCACCCTTTATGAAAGCGAACTCATATTCCCGCCATACTACTCGAATGAGATATTTGCGATAATAAAAGACAGGGCCGAAACGGGCTTCAAGAACGGCGCCATCGACGATGAGATACTCCATTTCATAGCAGCGAGCGCATCAAAGGAGGGCGGAGACGCTAGGTTTTCGCTAAAGATAATGTCAAAAGCCGGCGAGATGGCCGAGGAACGCAGCCAAGAAGCGATAACCATGAAGGAGGCCGAGGAGGCGATAAAAGCGGCCGAGAGCGAGATAGTATACGACTTGATATCCACCCTGCCAGAGCACCAGAAACTGGTTCTGTATTCGATAGTATTGCTTACGGGGAGCGGCGGTTCTTACAAGAAGCTCACAGACGGAGTGGACACCTACATATTTAGCGGAGAGGTCTACGGCAGATATAAGTCTATATCGGAAGGGTTGCACAAGCAGGCCAAAAGCGAGAGATGGTACAGGAACTATATATCGGAACTCGAGATGCAGGGGCTTATAGTGTCATTCGATTCGAGCAAAGGGGTGCGGGGCCATACAAAGCTGATAAAGCTGCTTTATCCGGTCAAGAAGACTCGCGAGGTTCTTGAGCGCGACATATTCGGCATTGCGAAAGCTAATGGCATAGAGCCCGGCGCCGTATAGGTGTTAATTTTGCCATACTACGACATTGTATCGGAAGGCTGCGATTTCTCTGCCGATCTCCAGAGGCGCCTCGGATTTTCAAAGATATTCTCAATCGGTAGGGATATAACGCTCTACGATGCGGATAAGAAAGCGGGGAACTGCGAGGGATGCATAGCATACGGGAGCAACGCGTCGAATATGATACATATGGCAAGGTCGGGCGCAAAGGCTATCATGATAAAGGATTTTAAAATAGAGAAGAAGCTTCTCGAGATAGCAATAGATAACGGGTGCACATTGCTTGTGCCATTCAATACAATAATTTCTGCCTACGGCTTTGAGCGTTCCAGAAACCTATTCAAGGCTAGCAGGTTCTTAAGCTATGCAAGGAAAAACGATGCCAAAATATCCTTCATAAGCATGGCAAGCTCGAAAATCTGGATGTGTTCTTACATGCAGCTGGTCGAACTCGCAAAGATGATAGGCGCATCCGAGGGCGAAGCTCGCATCGGGGTAGGCGAAACAACAAAAGCGGTGTTTGGCAAATGATAAGGGAAAAGCACAGATATCTACTGGTCGAATCCGCCGGCGGCATTCCTAACGATAAGGCTGCATTCTCAAAAGCTCTGCACAAGGAGATAATGGTGTGCTTTGGTCAGCTGCATTATTTCAAAGGAAGCTTTCGTATAATGGAATTCTTGGAAAGCGATCTATTCATAATCAGATCGAGCCTCGCCGAATACGAAAACCTGATAAGGGCATTTGCATTAATAAAGAGGCTGGGGAACGAAGAGGCAGCGTTTTACACCCTCAAGAGTTCAGGCACGATAAGGGCATTGAAGCATTATTTGGACGGGCTTGGAAAAGACAGAAATATATTGTAAGCGTCTAAATCCTGCGCCGCAAACTCCGCTAAAAAGAAAGATTTAAATACATTAATAATGCATATTTTCATAGGTGAATAATGATGGGAATAAATAATTTCCGAGCGCAAAGCGCTATGGAATACTTGATGACATACGGATGGGCAATACTGATAATAGCTATAGTATTGGCAGCGATGTTTACGCTAGGCATATTCAAAAGCCCAGTAGGGACAACATGCAGATCATTCCCGGGATACGTGTGCACAGCGCCCGTGTTTACAGGAACACTGTCTAGCGGAGGCAACTTCATAGCAAGTGTAGGCCAGGGAACCGGAGCTACGTGGTATGATGTTGGATACGTATACGTACCTTCATCGTCAACTACGCTTACGCCTGTTGCTGCAGCTTTAGGTTCATCCTCGGGAACAACCGGCGGAAACTGGATAGATGTAACTAGTGTGATGAACACAGGCTCAACAGCGACTGCAACACTTCCTGTACCTGTCGGTGCTTCAAGCGGAACCATATGGGCGGAATACGCAACAACAAGCGGTGGTACACCAACAATAGTACTGCAAGTGGCAAAGGCAACAGTATCCTAATCTTAGGATAAATTTGATGTAGGGCGTTTTCCCTACATCTTCTTATTTTGTTATTTATTTTTGTGTATTTTATCGTAATGCCTCCTTAACCGTTTCAAACACAACACAGAAGACGCATAACAATCGGTTCATTTCGTGACATCCTCCCCTGCCTAAAGGCATGGGCTTCCTCTGCGTTCATGCAGTCACTGCACCCCGCAAAGGATGTGTTTTATCGGTTCTCAGTTCTTCGAGAACTGCCTCCTTTTGAGGTCTTACACTCTCTCCCTGAGCGTGACTTCCCCTCTGTCCGAGGGTAGCTTTGACAGCATAGCTGTCAAAATTTGAACTTGAATAGTTCAAAGCTCTGTCGAGTATGTTTATGGATGCGTTTATATCCCTGTCCATTGTCATGCCGCAGACGTTGCAGTGGTATATTCTGTCCTTTAGGGTCAGTTTTTCTGCCTCTTTTTTTATGTAGTGGCATCTGCTGCATTCCTGAGTAGTGTCCTTTGCATCCACCTTTATTACTTTCATGCCGGCACTTTCAGCCTTGTATGAAAGCATGTTTATGAATCTGTTCCATGAAGCGTTATAAATCGCCTGCGCGAGATTATGGTTCTTTACCATATTTTGTATGTTGAGTTTTTCAACTGCAAACGATGTGCATCCCGAATTTACCAGTTTATCCGATAGTTTGTGCGCGAAGTCGTTGGATTGGTTTGTAGTGTATTCCCATTTCCTTTGAAGCCTGAGTTTCGCACCTTGTCTTCTCTTCGAGCCTTTATGCCTTCGCGCAATTATCCTCTGCCATTTTGCGATGCGTTTCGCATTTCTCTTTACGAACTTAG
>DAHWIS010000076.1 GCA_027344745.1 Microcaldota archaeon
TTGCTTGGCAAAGAATTTATGGTTATCTTAGTCATATAATTGCTTCTATCGTGTTGGCGTGCTTGTTTTTGATTTTCAATTTACCACTTATGTTTATCAAGTATCCGCAATATATGCATTTTTTATCTCTCGTGATATGCATTTGGGATATGTAGAATCCGTTGCGCTTTATAACTTTTTTGCCGCAACCCGGGCAGTAGGTGTCATCATGTTCATTGCCTGGCACATTCCCGATATATACGTACTTCAATCCATTTTTTACTGCAATATTATAGTGCTTTTCCAAGGTCGAGATAGGAGTTATAGGATAATCAAGCATCTTATAATCTGGATAAAAGCGGGTAAAATGTATTGGTATGTCCTTTGATATTCCAGCAAGCCAGCCTGTCAATTTATCGCATGTGCTTGTAGAGTCCCCAACATTAGGGATTATTAGGTCTGTTATCTCAACATGAAACCCCAATTTTACAAGATATTCTACCGATTCCTTTATTGGATCGTTAGATATTACTGCTTCAAATTTATTAGAAAAAATCCTTTCACCATTTCCTTTAAAATCTATAACTACTGCATCAATGGCGCCAGTCATCAAATCTATGGCTTCTTTAGTCATATACCCGTTGCTGACAAAAAGTGTGAATAGCCCTTTTCTATGTGCTTGCTTTGCCACATCCAATGCGTATTCTATGAATATTGTCGGCTCATTATAGGTAAATGCTATGCCCTGGGCGCCTTTTGAAATTGCCATATTTATTAATTCGTCCGGCATGATTTCTACTCCGGATATCTCGTGCTCCTTTGATATGTTGTGGTTTTGGCAGAAGAGGCATCCGAAATTGCATGAAGACGTACCTATACCAAGCACATATGCACCAGGATTGAAATGATAGAAAGGTTTCTTTTCTATAGGATCCAGCTGTAGCGCAGAAATCATTGCATATGATAATAGATGAAGGCTGCCACCTATATTTTTGCGTACAAAGCAAAAGCCATTCGATCCCTCAGGAATTACGCATTTCCTTGAACATGCGAAGCATCTGACTTTTTTGTTTTCCATAGGTTCATATAAACCTGCCTTCTTTAGCATGGTAAGAATTCTGCTATCAAGATATTTATCATTTTCTTGTTTTGACAGTTGATTTAAGCAATTACCAAAAGGGCTTTAAATATGAAATCGCAATATATATTAAAGGCGATTTGCTATTTATAAGCTGGTAGAATGAGCGATGATAATTATAGTGCAAAAGACATAGTTGTGCTTTCAGGACCGTTAGGCATACGTAAAAGACCTGCCATGTATATCGGCTCTACTGGAAGCAGCGGTTTTCTACACCTGCTTAATGAGATAATAGATAATGCTGTAGACGAGGCACTCGCAGGGTATTGCAATAGGATAGTTATAACTCTTTCTAGAGAAGACGGCGTTGACGTAGGAGAAGTAAGCGACAATGGCAGAGGCATACCTGTTGATGCCATGCAGAAGGAGGGTAAATCCGCATTAGAGGTTATAATGACTTCGCTTCACTCTGGCGCAAAATTCAGCAATAAAATTTATAAGATTTCAGGAGGGTTGCATGGAGTGGGCATGACGGTAGTAAATGCACTTTCCGAATACACCTTTGTTACAGTCAAAAAGAATGGTAAGGTATACGAACAGAAATTCAGCAGAGGTGTGCCGATTTCCCCATTAGAAGTAATCGCTAATACAACTGAGAAGGGAACTACCGTGAAGTTCAAGCCAGATTCTGAAATATTTTCCGCAAATGCATTCGATACAGTAATACTTGTTGAGAGGTTGCGTGACCTTTCTTTTATGAATCCAGGATTAAAAATAATGCTTGTGGATGAAAGGGATGAAAAGAAGACAGAAAAGGAATTTTATTCGACAAACGGCATGATAGACTTTATAGATTTTATACGGGGAGATAAGGAGCCGCTGTCAAAGCCAATAATTCTATCCAAGGAGATAGATTCAGTAAAAGTGGATGTGGCACTGCAGTATGTGAATACCTATAGTGAAGAGGTCATATCTTTTGTAAATAAGATAAAAACACTTGAGGGAGGCACACATGTCTCAGGCTTCAGAGGCGCCCTTACGCGAGCTATAACTACATACTTGCAGAAAAACGTCAAGAAGCCGATCGGTGTTAGCATAGAAGGGGATGACACACGTGAAGGTCTGATAGGCATAATATCCGTTATGATGCAAAATCCCGAATTTGAGGGGCAGACAAAGGAGAAACTCGGCAATACAACGATAAAATCTATAGTAGAGAATATGGTTTATAATGAGTTGTCATATTATCTTGAGGAAAACCCTGCCGAAACAGGAAGAATTATAGATAAGATTGTGAGGGCTGCCGAATCGCGGGAGGCAGCAAAGAGAGCTAGGGAGCTTTCAAGGAAAAAAAATATATTTGAGGGCTCTGTACTTCCAGGAAAGCTTGCCGACTGCACGGAGAACGATCCTAAAAAGGCTGAGATATTTATAGTCGAGGGAGACAGCGCAGCCGGATCAAGCAAGCAAGGCAGAGACAGATTTTATCAAGCTATATTGCCGGTGAGGGGAAAAGTATTGAACGTAGAGAAAGCTTCCGAAGATAGAATATTCAGCAATGCTGAACTGCATACGATGGTAACGTCTTTTGGAACAGGGATTAAGGAATCTTTTGATATAGAAAAATTGAGGTACCATAAAATAATATTTCTCACCGATGCTGATGTGGATGGAAGCCACATTAAAACGCTACTTTTGACATTTTTCTATAGATACCTT
>DAHWIS010000016.1 GCA_027344745.1 Microcaldota archaeon
TCGAATTGCCATGCCTCGTTATCACATAGCTTATGACTGCGTGCTCCATTTCATACCTAGTCTTAAGCCCCGCGTCCACCGCCTTTTTTGCCGCGCCCAATTCAGGCGATTTGGAATCATAGTTGGCTATCGATTTCCTTAACTGGGTGCTTATTGCAAGTTCCTTAAGTGGCACATTGCCCTCCTTCAGGTCCTTTACTATGTCTTTTACTATCTGGACCGCCTTCTCGGGGTCGCCCTCCTTGAGTATCGTCTCCAAAACCCTCCTTTGGGTATCCCTCGCGACCCTTGACCAGTCCCTCCTGACAAGCTCAAAGCCCCTTATTTTTATATAACCCTTCTCGTTTATAAGTGCGTATTTTTTCTTTGCGCCCGAAGGTGTTTTTTCCGTTTTCTTCCCAACGAATATGCCTCTGACGTAGAAATCCTCTAATTCGAGTTCCATCGATTCTGGAAGTTTTGCATTGAATTCCTTTAGGAATGCGAATGCCTCATCCTTTGTCTTATCGTCCAGCAACATTACTATCGAATCGGTGTCGCCGTATATTACCTTGAATCCCTTGCTCTCCGATGCGTTTATAGTATCGTGGATGTACTGCCTGCCATATGCGGTGACGCTTGCTGCGCAGTCTCTCGAGTACCACCTAGATCTGGCATAACCTAGGTAACCGTAGAACGAATTTGACGTTATCTTCAATGCCTGCGACCTTGAGCCCAGATATATGTTATCCTTGTCCTTCTTGTAAAGCTTTTTGACCTCTGCCCTCTGGTCTATAAGGAGCTTCAGTATTACCGGCGTTATGCTTTTTCTGGTCTTCGAGAACCTTACTTTTGTAGGCGCTTCGTAATATTCATCGCAATCGCCGCATATCGACGACGGATCTATGTTGTGCGATATTATTATGGATGGATATAAACCCCTAAAATCAAATATTGCAAGGTTCTCGTAAAGCCCGGGGT
Organism: Microcaldota archaeon; assembly: GCA_027344745.1. GTDB lineage: Archaea > Micrarchaeota > Micrarchaeia > Micrarchaeales > Micrarchaeaceae > JAMCYW01. The sequence continues at coordinate 961 of DAHWIS010000016.1, forward strand.
CGGGGGTCTTTACAAACGCACCTTCTATCGGGTTCATCAGCCTGCTTTTTATCTCTTGTTCGCCAGGTTTGTTCGGTATCAATTCGCCGAATTCATGCGCGTACCTCATTAGCAGAAATTCGACTATCTGTCCGGTCGTAGATACAGCAACGTCGCTCAGCGCGTTCCAGCTTGTCTTCGATAACTCTATCGTTATGGGTGCAAACGTGTCGAATACCACATTGAGTGCTTTAGAATCGCTGAGGTTGTAAATTGCCAGAGTCTCTATATCCTCTCTGCTGCCATCCCACAATTTGTATATGTCCTTCTTTTCAACATTGGTCTTCCCGCTCTTCGTTATTGCTTCGTATACATTCTTGAGCGTATAACTGTTAAGTTTCAATATGTACTCGGCCGCACCTACGGTGGCTATGAATTTGACTACGGTATACATATCAACATGCACCCTTCCGGCCATCTTTACTTTATCGACAAGGCCATGCCTTTCTATACGTGTGTCTCCGTCGAATCTACTTAGATCAAATTTTACCCTAAGGGCTTTCGCACGTTCGAGCATGTATTTTATGTCGAAATTAGCCGAATTGTAGCCGGTTATTATGTCTATATCAAGATCGTTTACAACCTGCATGAATTCCGAGAAAAGCGTTTTTTCGTCTTTGACGGTTTTTATGAAATCAAGATTTATATCTTTGAATGTTATTACGCCGTTGCCCTTTTTCCCGTTGGAAACATAGGTATAGCTTATCATTATGACCGGATCCCTTTCTGGCCTAGGTATGCCAAGGGGATTATATGTCTCTATATCGAAACACATGACATTAAGGTTTATACCCTGCGAGGCCGATGCCGTATCGTTTACATCCTGGGTAAACGATTCCAAGAATAATCTCCCTGCATCGTTTTTTACCGAAAAGGTTGCATTTACAAGCGGTTGCAGGTGCATGTCTACCAGATACCGCTTTGCGAAAGGAATATCGTATTCATAGCAGCTCCCATATTTTGCGAATGTGCTGCTGAGCTTTGGCACATCCATCGGATTTGGGACGAATACCTTGAACGCGGCAACATTCTTACCGAACAGCATCTTGCTCTCTTCGTCTATTCGGGTAGGGCTTATAGACCTATCCATATCAACCGCGCGCAATGCCATCATCTCCTTTTTGCCAATCTTATCGGTGACGAAATAGAAATAAGGTCTAAATGACGGATCGAATATTTCATAGACCCTGTCTGCAGAACGAACAGCCAACCTTATCGATATGCTGTCGCCCAAGGCAGTGTAGTCTACTTCGAGAAGAAATCCATCTATTTTCGATGCGCTTTGAATGGGCATGTCTCCTAGGGTCTGATGCGAAGTTGGCATAGGTATAATTCACATAACAGGACTAAATTACTTGCTGAAAAGGATTAGTAAATGCGGGCCAAAAGCCCGCGTATTTCAATCATTTCTTCGGTTCTTCTTGTATCTTTGTCTGGCTTATGACAAGCGGCGGTATCAAGCCAAGCGAATATGCTACGAGTGTACCTGTAGCGCTGCACCTAAAATTAAGGCCGTTTATCACTTCTTCTGCAAGATTTACGGGAAGGGTGTGGTTCTCGTTCCAGCGCTTAAGGACTGCCGCTGTTGCTTCTTTCGATTCGGATATTTCTATCGTGCCGCCAAGCTTTATTTGTCCTACGCTCTTTGCGCTCTTCTCTTCTCCATCTGAATAATCCGCCATAAAGGTGTATTCGACATTTATCTTATCGCCCTTTGAGGATACATTATCAAGATTAACGTTAAGTTTTGGAAAACGCTGCTTGCTCAATGCATCTGCTGATTCTATCGTGCCTTCTACTTTTGATATTGTAAATCCTGTTATCATACAAATCACGTAATGCATTTTATCTAATAAGGTATTTAAGATTATCGCAAACGCGGGCTTTGCCCAGACGCATACATTATAGCGGTGGCCACCATCCGTCTACGCTTTGTAGGATGGAAGCGAACCGCAGTACAAGAATAAGGCATAAAAACATGAATGGCAATATAGATAACATGGATTTGAAGGATGCATATGCAACACGCTGTTCGGAGATAGGTCTGCAACTTGGCTTATCCATAGAGTTCTGCAACAGGCATCTTAAAAGGCGGGTAAAATCATATAGAGATGGAAATAAAAAAATTTCCGACGGCAACGATATTACTTGGTAATTGTGATGGTAAGTGGAAATGATCTCGTATTGAAGATGTACTTTACGCTTATACTTTCGTTCGCCATAGGTTTCGGGATAATATACGTGCTTTTGCTTTACCTGGGCATGGGCTTCTCTTTTATAGTCATATTTGCACTCGCATTCTTCGCATTGGAATGGTATATTTCACCGCACATAATAGGCATGGCTTCGAAATTGCATTACATCAGTGATGACGAATACCCTCAATTACATTCCATCGTAGTGGGATTAGCCAGGTCGGCGAACGTGCCTGTCCCGAGGATTGCAATAGCGCCCACAAAAGAGCCTAACGCCTTCGTTTTCGGCAGGACGAGGAAGAGTGCAACACTGGTAGTACACGAAGGGCTGCTGCCTATGCTTGATATAGATGAACTAAAGGCGGTCCTAGCGCACGAGATGGGGCATCTAAGGCACAACGACGTAGTTGTAATGACGCTTGTCGCATTCATACCTATGCTTGCATTCATGCTTGCACAGAACATATTATGGGCGGGCATGTTTGGCGTAGAAAACAAGGGCAACAGTTCATACATATTTTTATTCGGCATACTCGCTTTTGTGGTATATTTCATAGCCGAGCTGCTAATGCTTTCGTTAGCAAGGGCTAGGGAGAGCTATGCGGATGAATATTCTGCGCGCTCGACGAAGAAGCCCGAAAGCCTGGCTTCTGCACTCTACAAAATAACCGCTAGAAATGTAAAGTCAACTGCGGCTTCGCAAAATGCCACGGTTGCGAGAACCCTTTACATAGTAGACTTCTTCAGTGCCGATAAGGACGTAAAGGAGCTTAAAGCGCATTTCGAGGAAGTAAAAGCAATGCTGCCTAACGCAAATATAAACGCACTTCTTGAAGATGCCAAAGGCAGGCATAATACGGCATTCAATATATTGAATAGCATGTTTGCCACGCATCCGCCCGCATATAGGCGGATGATAGACCTAGCGCAAATAAAAAGGAGCCTTTAGGGCATTCATTTTTTCTTCCTTATCCTGTAATCCATCACTATTTCTATTTCGTCTTTCGAGTATGGCCTTACAACCCTTACATTGTTGAATCTAACGGAATATGAATTTGCCAGGGCATGCGCCTTTATCTCGTCTTTGGCTTTTTGTATTCCTCCATCGGCAGCACAGAAAAGGTATATGTGTATAGTAGAAATGCTTTTCGAAAGTATCAATGCTTCATCAAGGAAATCCATGCTTGTCTTAGGGGTGGGCATCACCACCCTGTCCGCCCAATACGCATGCTTTTTAGCCAAGCGTTTCACGTCGCCACAATATGCCTTTACGTTGCCGGTTCTGTTGAGCTTTATGTTCTTTACCATCGAATCGCATGCGTCCTTGTTCAATTCCATCGCAATTATTTCCGCATCCGGGTGCGCCTTTGCTATTTCTATGGCGAACGGCCCGACCCCCGCGAAAGGCACCGCTACGCGCTCTTTGGGGTGTACAAGGGCGCTTACTCTCGACCGCTCATATGACAGCCTGTTTGAAAAGAAGGCCTTCCTAACATCAAACACGAACACAGATCCGTTTTCCCTGTATGTTGCGATATAGGTACGTTTACCCGCTATGTACCTGAATCTCCTAACGCGGTATATACCTGACACTGCGCCCGCCTTAGCAATTACCGTAGTTATGCTTTTGTTGCTCGAGAGTATGGCTTTGGCTATAACGGCTTCTTTTTTTGCGAGTTTCTGAGAAACGTCTATAACCGCTATGTTCCCCAAAAGGTCATAACCACTGGTTAGCTCTTTCATTTCGTTTGCATCAAGCACTGCAGACAATCTGCGTTTGTAATCCATGGTTGATGCACGCATCGGGCCTTTTCTATCGATTATAGCGCCAGACGCGCTTTCAATAAGCTTTTTAGTTTTTGCCCCAGTAATACTTATCACTGGAAAGTAAACATAGCTGGTGCTATGGATAACTTTCCGCGCGCGGTCCAATAATGCATTGCGCAATAGCAGAGTTTTCATAGACTCAGCTTTTTTGATTTGAATTTTGATATAGTGCATGCGTTATCATCTGCATTAGTTTAATGGAATTTTAGTTTAAGTTTTTAAAGATGTTGTTATAAAATATTGTTAGAGTGGTTATGTGTATTTTGTTGTAAAGGTCACTTCGGGGCAAGAGCGAATCGCCGCTACGGTGCTGCAGAACAAGGCAAGCAAAGTGGACCTGCCGATATATTCCATAGTGGTAGTCGAAGGCATGAAGGGTTATATAATAATCGAGTCAGAAGATGAAGTCTCGGCAAGAAGCTTTATAAGCAAGGAGAGGAACATACGGGGCATACTGCCGAAATCGCTTAGCACGGAAGATTTTGACAAGCTTATCGCAGTAAAGAATGCCATGCAAAGCATCGAAAAGAATGATATTGTTGAATTTACCACGGGCCCATTCAAAGGATATAAGGCAAAGGTCATAAAGGTTGATGATACCAAGAACGACATAACTGTAGAACTTATGGACGTTGTTGTGCCAATACCTGTAACGACAAAAATGAACACTGCAAAGGTAATACAGAGGGCAAGTGGCGAAGGAAACAGGTGAGTTTATGAGCGAAATTACCATATCAGGTTTGATAGAAGGAGGAAAGGCGACGGGAGGGCCGCCATTCGGCCCTGCATTGGGTCCGTTGGGAGTTAATATAAATGAGATAATAGCCGACATAAACAAGCAGACCGAAGGCTATGCCGGGATAAAGGTGCCTGTGAAGGTCATAGTCGATACCAGAACAAAACAGTATAAGGTGGAGATAGGCGCTCCCCCGACTAGTGCGTTGATACTCAAAGAACTTGGGGTGCAAAGCGGTGCAAAAACCAAGGATGAAATCGTCGGTAACTTGACTCTGGAGCAGATAAAAAAGATTGCCAAGGCAAAGGAATCGAAGATTTATGGAAGCAGCTTTGCAGAAAAGATGAAGCAGGTCCTCGGCACCTGCAAGAGCATGGGGGTAAAATGCGAGAACGAAGACCCCCGCGTTATAATAACTAAGCTCGGCAGTGGAGAGCTTAAAGCGTAAGCTTTAAGCATTTCTTTTTCTAATCTACACCATGGACCTGGATACCATAAAGAACGCCAGACCTACTCCATTGAGCATTTATGAGATGTTGGAAAGCCGCTTCGGCTTTCAAGGCTGGTGGCCCGGAAGGAGCAACTTAGAGATACTCGTAGGAGCAATGCTAACGCAGCAAACGTCGTGGAGAAACGCAGACAAGGCACTGCGCAACTTAAGGAAAGCTGGCTCATTGAACCTCAATGCGATTGCAAATTCGAATTTGCGCGAATTGGGAGCATTAATAAAGCCCAGCGGGTACTATAGACAAAAAGCAGTAAGGCTAAAAGCGGTATGCAATTACATACGCGACAGGCATTCTACACTCCGCAGATTCCTGCATGTTGATGCAGATGCTTTGAGAGCCGAATTGCTATCCATGAGGGGCATAGGCGAAGAAACCGCAGATTCGATAATATTGTACGCAGCTGACAAACCTGCATTCGTCATAGACGCGTATACTAAGCGCGTGATAAGAAGGGTATTTGGCATTAAGGAGGATCTTGGTTATAAACAGCTTCAGAATTACTTTCAGGGAGGGCTTGCAGAAAATGTGGGATTATACAAAGACTTCCATGCACAGATTGTGGAGTTAGGAAAGAGATACTGCATGGCCAAACCCGTATGCGTTGGTTGCCCTCTTTTTAAAGCATGCAGATACGGAAAATCCCGTTGACACATGCTAGGGCACGGTATAAAAAGGTATAAATATCTAAAACATGCCTATTCATATAGTGGTATAATGAATAAAGATAAAAGCATTAAAAATGAGCAAAAATATCATATGTTCTCTACTATGGCAAATGATCAGAACATCAGATTTTCGGAAAGATTGAATGGCATAGAAAAGAATCTAAATGCCATTGGGAAAGATTATCAGTCGTTTGCAGACGCTATAAAAATAGATATAGACGCGCTTAAGGATATGCAGAAGGACGCTGAAAAGAACGGAAAGGAAGCTGCAAACAAGGAGCTTTCAGGGATTTTGAGCTTATTTGAATCCGGGAAATTGGACGAGGCCAGAGAGAAAATAAATAACACAATAAAGACCCTCGCGAACGAGGTTTCTTCACAGCCCAATTCTAAAACCAATCAGGTGTTACAGGACACCGAGGATAGCATACAAAAAGGCGTAGATAGACTGAAGAAGACGGAAGAAGCGGGCATGAACAGGCTAAAGGACACCGAAGAGGCGTACAACGAAGTAAAAAACGCCATGGAGGCGGGGTATAACAAATATATACATAATTTGGATAAGGAACTGAGCTCTAAGACAAAACTGGATTACAAAAGCAGCAGAAAAACTGGACTCAGAATGATGGGCAACAACATATTGAATAGCCTTAGGTCCGGAAAAGTGGGCGGAGACATGAAAAACGCCATGGACAGCATAAAGAAGGATATGGAAAACGCCCTCAAAGGCCACATATATGCGGATACCAAAAGTATCCAAGCTGAAATAGACGAAATGTTTAAGGATGTCAGTCCGCAGCAGATGGGCAAGAACGGCGGCGTAAAGAACCTGATAAAATCGGGTGCAATGGGCGCAGCCGGCGCTGGGGTAAGCACGTACGGAGCAAATTCGGTGCAGCAGAAGATAGATTTGTACGATGCGTTGAAAACAAAGATGGGAAACACCTTAGATTCTAAAAAGGAGAAAAAGACAAACGAGGTAAAGAAAGCAGGAAGCGAAGCGATTGAAAAAGCAAAGGAGAATATCAAGAGAGCATTCGAGAGCAATTTTTCGAAGATCAACGGCGCAGATGAAGAAAAGGATCAAGACAAGTTGGGCACTGTGGCATACTGGAAAAAGGCATCGGATTTGCTTGGCGTATTAGGAAGCGCAAGGAAGATGATGGAAAAAACAGGCAACACCAAGAGTGCGGCAAAATACATAAAAGATCACATAGAGGGCAAAAATGAAGTTATGTATGCCAAAAAGCTTGGAGTTACGGTTATAGACAAAAGGGAAGCTATGACGCAAGCTGCAATAATAAAATCATTCCTTGAAAACCCTAGTGCCTGGAACGCCCTGGGCTTCAAAAGCGATGCGGGAACATGGGTGTGGGTAAAACGCATGCTGCCCTATAACAACAATAATAAAGCGTATAAAGATTTCAAAAACAATGGCGTATTAAGCGATGATGATAGCATAGGACTTATGGCATCGATATACGAGAGGCTTGTAAGGAATAACAAGGATACCTTTGGCAAATATATTTCAGAAATGGATTTGGCGAACATGGAGATCCCGCTTAAGGATAGAAAAGAGGGTATTTACGATCCTAAAAAGGTCAAAGCCATAGGAATTAAGATAATGCTGGCTGGCTATCTAGAAACCAGCGAGGCGGAGGCAAAGAAGAATCATATGCAGATTGATGCAAGAGCGAAAAGCTTTGCGGAAACTGGGTTCGCGAGTAAAGATGTATCCGCATATATATCCGATAACATAGACGAATATAATGCGGCACTCAAAAAGCTCAGGGACACCGGCTCATACCTTGCGCCGCTTTTGATTGTGCAGGCGACAGTATAACCCTCCTGCCTTTATTTCTCTTATGGGTGCGGATGATGCTGGGTTCATCATCGCAGCCTATTTTCTAATCAGGCTTTTTATCGCCGAGGTAAGTTCCTTCAAGTTTTCTAGCTCTTCGATCTCCTTGTCTGTTGCCTTTTCTCCTTTTGACGTCAAGTGTTTTTCTATCTCCCCCAAAAACAATAGCCATTCCTCGGTATCTGCCTTTACCATGCTGAGGGTCTCCTTATCCTCTACGAACAGGTTCAGCACTTTAAGGATTTTTTCATTCTCTGCAACATCTTGGCCCTTGTTTAATTTTGCTATTATGCCATCCCTCAGGTCCTTTATCTCTTTGCGACTTATTGCGTCGTTAATTTTAATCGTACCTCCAATCGCGTCCGAGAACGAGAGCAGAGCGTAGTGAAGCTTTGAAAATAGCTCATTAAGCGACATTATTTTTATCCCGTCGGTCAATCAAACACCTCATATAAACATTGAAGCTATATGTTTATAAATAGGAAGCCGAATTTTATATTTGCATCGCTTGAACACCTCTTTGGATGATAGGGGCGATACTAGGATCCGAAATAGCTGCGATATCGTTCTCGACTGCACTGAAGAAAAAGTACAGCTAACCCTCTATTGGAATCCCCATTTAGCTTCGTTTATGGCCTTTTGGACATCCCCACTATAAAACTCGTCTATAAGCCATTTGAAACCCAATGATTCATAATTCCTTATAAGCAGGTTTGATATGTTCTTTCCGGATTTGCGGGATACAAATTTTGTTGCGCCTACCCTATTTTCTTTAATGGTAAATACGCTATGCGGCGGATTAGCCATGCGCCACACCTCAAAGTTTAATGGGTGCATTTCCATTATCGCGTCATACACCAGCAGGTTTTTGTCTATGGCAATGGATTTATCGAAAAGACCGACGTTCCTTTTGGACTTATAGTAATCAAGCACATACTCTATCCCGCAGGCCTCAAAGGTTTCATACCCTATAGAATAAACGGATTCGGAAAATCTGCCCACTCCCTTGAGTACACATTTTCTGTTAAACGTATCCTCTATGGATTTTCTGTTCACATGCAATGCAGTAAAGCGCTTCCAATTGTCGAAGCCCATCTCAGTATACCCATTTAATACCGCAACATATATGTTGTTGTAGTAATATTTGATTGCAAACTCTATGCCATTTTTGACGAAATCCCCAACAGTCAGTTCGGTTATGTCGTTTGTGCTGCACCACTTTGTTACGAACCACTCTATGGCTTGGTTGGCCGTTGCATCGTTATCCAATGCCGACTTTGACGCATGCTTAAGGTCCCACACATGGAAATTGCATCCGGGGTATGCCTCATTTATCGCTTTAAGCATCCCTTTCTCATTGCTGCCCCTGTGCGAATTATACAAGAATAAGCTAATCAGGCCATTGTCAAAAAACGTATCCACGTTCAGGTCGGTTGGTTCAATACCAAATGTTTCTACAATCCCTTTTATTGCGATAATCCTATCATTCTTATCCTTCCAATCGGTGCGTATCGCAATGTTTCCATTGCCATCCCTTTGCGCCAGACCTGTTTCCGTCAAGAATTCAAGAAATCTTCTCTTTGCACTGCTATCACCCCTAAGTAATTCTTCGGTATGGTGTCTTATCTGAGATACCGGTTTGTTTGCATTTTCTACAGTCAAGTAATCAACAACCTATCAGATGCCTATTCCAGATATTTATTCATTTGCCTAGCTTGGAAAGTTTCATCGATATCGAATCTGCAGCTATCTTTGCAGGGTTTATGACCTCAGTTATGTTCATGCTCCTAAGGTGTTTTTCTGCTTCTGCATTGTCTACAACCACTATGAATTTGTCTTTTCCCACTATCTCCTTGACCAACAATGCAACAAAAAGGGTCCTTGATTTATCACGTATGTCTATGACTACTTCTTTTGCGTATTTCAGGCCGTAAGAAAGCAGTTCCGATTCTGATGTTTCGTCAACTACGAATGCATGGTACCCATCAGATCTTAAGTGGTCAGCTAGGGTCTTGTCGCCTACCAGAATTATAAATCTCTTTTTTTCTACCTTTAGTGCCTTCGCTATGCTCTCGTTTGTGGGGCTGTACCCTATCAATATTATATGCTGTTTGAAGAGCTTCCTCTCCATGTAAGATATCCTTCCGGTCAATGCATCTATCCTATTGTTCACAAAACCACTTGCCAAAATCGTAACTGCGCTGAGGAATACGCCTAATCCCGACAGTATGAGCACGATATCGAACACCCGGGCTATGCCGGTAACTGGAACAATGTCGCCA
>DAHWIS010000018.1 GCA_027344745.1 Microcaldota archaeon
TTAAGCATAAATAGCGGGCCCGGCGGGATTTTCACAAAGCAGTAAATATGTGTACCCTATTTTGAACCCGCGACCATCAGCTTAGAAGGCTGTTGCTCTGTCCAAGCTGAGCTACGGGCCCGCATTGCGCATAAACTTAGCAGTGCTAATATTAAAGAACCTTTTCGTATTTTCTGTTAATACGCGCGCAGCATCTTCATACTGCATGCCTTTGGCTTCGGCTATAATACTTACAGACTTAGAAACATCTGACGGTACCGAATTCGCAGTGGGGGAGTCTGTTTCTGCCATTAAATTCTCTATCGGTATCGCTTTTATGGCGGATATCCTAGAATTCGATTTTAGTGGGGGTATAGATACAACATAGCCCCTGCGCCCCGCTTCGATTGCGTCATTTGCATTGCCCTCAAAGAAATGCAGGTGCACCGCCTCTGCCTCCTTCTCCTTAAGGATGTGCATTACCTGCGGCATGGCGTTTCTCGAATGCACGCTTACCGGCAGATTAAGTTCCATCGCCAAGTCTACGAGCGTTCTAAACAGCGCGGTCTGCTTTTCTACGCCCTTAACTCCATTAACATGTGCAAAATCCAAACCTATCTCGCCTATGGATTTTATTATGCTCCTGTTCTCCCTTATCAGGCTTATGTTATACTCTACCTCGTCGTTGCTCATGCTCTCTGCATAATCCGGATGTATACCCAACGCTGGGAATACATGCCTGCCGTCGTATATCTCGAGAGTCTTAAGGTTTGATTTGGTGTCTACGCCGTTGCTTATCATGGTAGTTACCCCCGCGGCAACGGCATCGCCTATGGCGCCGCTTTGGAGGGCGTAAAGGTGGCAATGTGCATCGGCTAACTCTATTAGCGTTTTGTACTTTTGTTTGTTCTCAGAAGTCAGCTGTTTTGCGATTGCCGCCATGCGATTGCCTCATACAATTTGCAACAGGCGCAAACCTGTAATAAATGTAATATTAGCTAAAATATAATTATATATGTCATCTCAAACATATGCGAAGGTAATGCTATGCCATACAAAAAAAAGCGCCAAGGTTCCAAAATTCCATACGGGAAGATAAACATCGCATTGCTTGCAATTATACTAGTATCGCTTGTAGTGGCATTTGCCGATATAAATTCCTTGAACGCTAAAATAGGCTTGTTGCAAAATAACATAACCCTACTTGGATCGCATCAGATACCCAACGGAACCGCCACCGGAGCGTCGCTGCTTTCGGTAAAAAGCTATAACATAACGGGCACTATGGTAACGCCCAACACGTCCCTGCCCGGATTTCCAATAATTACCGCAAACGCATCGTTTGGAAAAAGGCTTACCAACATAAACAAACCGCTCAACGCATCATATCTTTCAACGATAAACAACGCTTCGAATTCGTATTTCGAGACTGCTGGGCTTATGCTGCTTAACGGAAGCATAAACAATACTGTGGGCGTCACGCCCACAAGAGTCAATCCGTTCATTCTAAACGGCAAGCCAACTGTAATATATCTTGGGTCAATAACCTGCGTATTCTGCGGAGAGAATAGGTGGGCCATGGCTCTGGCCCTAGGAAGGTTCGGGAATTTCTCGCAGCTATTCGAAGGATATAGCGCTTTTGGCGACCATGATCTTCCTACGCTGTATTGGTCCCCATCGCATTACAACGCTTCTGCTGAGGATATTGGTAACTTTTACAGCAGCAAATACTTAAATTTCATATCGATAGACGATGCGCTCCCGATAACCGGAGGCTTTCAATTGAATTCTCCATCGCTCATACAACAAAGGATAAACGCAACGAACAACGTGCCGTATAAAGATGCATTCGAGTTCATAGTCAGGCTGAACAACTTCCAGGGTACTCCCTATACCATATGGGGCAAATTCAACGTGCCCGGTGCCGATGCTGTCGATTTCGGCAATTCTACGCCAACAACACAAAACCTTACGCTGACATACATGACACACAAGGATGTGTTCAAAGCCCTTTCCAAACCCAGCGATCAATTTGCATGGACAGAATATGCAGCTGCAGACGTATACATAGCCATGACGTGCGCATCCATCAATAACTCGGCACCTATATGCGCTCTGCCTGCAATCCAGCAGATAGAAGCAAAAGAAGGATATTGATGAAAAAAGATTTTTTTTCAAAGCGCGCCATCGCCTTAAAAAGGGTATTCACAAAGCCGCTGTATGCGGCCATAGCGGTTGCCGCATTCGCCATATACGGAGTGCTCTATACCTATCTGATAAAGCTGAGCAGCTATGGCGTATTCATAACTACCGTACCTATGTATATGGTAGGCTTGCTGATAGCTACGTCGGCAATCCTGTTAAGCCTGAGCATGTTCGGAATTGTAGAAAGCAGGCGCAGGCGCAAACCGCTTTCTAAATCTTCCATACCCAACGGCGCAATAAGCGTTGCTATGCCCTCGGTAGGGGGGCTGGTGGCAAGTTGCGGATGCGAGACTCCAATACTGGGATCCATACTATATCCGCTGGGCCTTAATTTCATAGCTGTGGGCAACGCGATATCGTTCATATCTAAGTATAATTTCACACTTTTGGGGGTGTTTATAACTATAAATATAATCCTGATATTCTACCAGTCAGGAAAAATACCTAAAACCGGCAGATAGCGCACAAAACACATTTTCTTATAGCGCAAAACCGCATATTGAAAGGTATTTAAAGTTTGCCATACCATTCTAAACATTGCAACAGGAAAAGAAAAGTTTTGGCAGGCTGTTGCATAGCCAATAAATAGAACGTAAAGGCGGTAGAATGAACGCAATATCTAAAATGATAATGCATTACAAAAGAACAAAAAGGGAGCAGAAGCTAGCCAACGATCCTAATAACAACAGGAAATTCATAGTCATAAAGGACAGCCCCTATTCGTGGCATATGGAATGGCTCGACGAATACGAGGAAGCGCAGAAAGAAGCAGAATCGCATAACTAATTTTAATAAAGTGAGCGGGAAATCCCACCCCATTCATGGATGGGATGAGAGCGAACCGCAGAAATGCGTATAAATATAAATGGTAATATAATATGCATGGAACTGACAAGAGCCTACAAGTTCAGAATCTATCCCGACGTCACAAGGCAGGAAGAGATAGACGAGAGGCTTATTCTCGCACAACAGTTATACAACAAGATTCTTGAGAAGTCAATCGCATCCTATCGCAACGGAAAGACAAAAGCTTCAATGGCGCAATTCAATAAATTCGTCAGGGAAACAATCCAGGAAGACAAGAGATATCTTAAACTGTATTCGCAGACGAGATGCGAGATAGAATTCAGGCTCCTCAAAGCATACCGGAACTTCTTCAGAAGGGTGAAAGAAAAGAAATCAGGAAAGAACGTAAAAGCCGGATTCCCGCGCTTCAAATCAAGGGACAGATATTACAGTATAACATACCCACAGGACAACGGCTCTTTCTCAATAAGGAAGGACAGGCTGAGAGTATCAAGGATATGCACAATGAGGATAGAGATGCACAGGAACATCGCGGGAAAGACAAAGACGCTCACCATAAAGAGGGAAGCGGGAAACTACTATGCGATATTCACGACCGTAAACAACATTGCACCTCCAATTATAAAAGACACGAATCCTATCGGCATAGACATGGGCCTCAACTCGTTCATCGCGATGTCTGACGGAACGAAGATTAAGAAACCTAAGTTCGTAAAGAGAAATGCGAAACGCATCGCAAAATGGCAGAGGATAATTGCGCGAAGGCATAAAGGCTCGAAGAGAAGACAAGGTGCGAAACTCAGGCTTCAAAGGAAATGGGAATACACTACAAACCAATCCAACG
>DAHWIS010000068.1 GCA_027344745.1 Microcaldota archaeon
CCCCCATGAAGGATATGATAAACTGCATGAGAAGATAGCAGAATATTGCAAAACGGAAAGCAAGAATGTACTCGCTACGAATGGAGGGGATGAAGCCATCGAGCTCATTGTAACGTTATTTGGTAGGCGGATGCTAATACCAACACCTACATACAATGAATATGAGTATATCGGAAAAAGCAGGAATTCCGAGATAAGATATAAAAATTGCTTGAAGTATGACAATTCATACTCGTTAAATTATACAAAGGCAGACCTTAAATGGGCCACGCTTGTATGGATATGTAATCCAAACAATCCGACGGGTAGCATAGTACCGAGAAAGGACATCGTGTGGGTACTTGATAATACAAATGCGATAGTCGTAGTAGATGAAGCTTATTACGAATTTACTGGAAACAGCGTAATCGATCTTATAGGGAAGTATAAGAACCTTGTCGTGCTACGAACGTTCTCAAAAGGTTTCGGGATAGCTGGATTGAGGTTAGGGTATATAGTATCAGATTCGCCTAGAATTTCACGCTTCAAGGTTGCGAAGCAGGAATTTAATGTAAATCGGATTGCAAGAGATGCTGGAATTGCCGCGCTTTCAAGTTTAGGCTATTATAAAAAAAGGATAACAACTATGAAAAGGCTTAGGGATAACTTCGAACGCTTTGCATCGGGATTGGGCGTATATGCGTTCAAATCGAACGGCGGCTTTGCATTCTTAAAGTTCAAGAATGATGCCGAGCTTGACAGGATTTATACGGGATTGAAAAACAGGGGTATATTCGTATTCAGGGCTTCTGATTCAGAATTTACGGGCCTTAACGGTCCGTACATGCGGATAGCTATTAGCAATAGCAAAGACCTAGCCGCACTAAAAAGGGTGCTTAAGACGATGATGCGAAAATCACCATATGGCAGGTACAACGATTAATTACCCATGGGCAGATAAATAGAAAAAAGGATAAAAATTAAGTATAAAAAAGGATAAAATAAAAAATATAATAAAAATTCCGACGCTTTTAGGTTATTAAAATTAGGATACTATTTCCCCTGTTGCAAATCTTTCTTTTACATAAGTTATCCTTACCTTCAATGCGTCCCCTTCCTTCGCTCCTTTGACAAAGATTACAAAGCCGTCCTTTTTGGCTATTCCATCGCCTTTCGATGCAACTGCCTCGACCTTAACGTCTACTTCATCTCCTACTTTTACAGGCTTAGGTTGTGATGGACCTGAAAATCTGTTCATTCCGCCTCTCCTGTCGCCGCGCATTCCACGGCCTTCTTCAAAAGATCTGTCTTCTTCCATTCCTTCGTCTTGATTCATTCAATTCACTTTATTTGTTTGCACGTAAAATTAGAGCAGTTACGCTTTAATTTATCCGCACATATATAGCATTATACAGATATTAATGGCTTTCGGTTGACAAAATATCATGAAATCCAATGGCTTTTTTGTGTTTATCTGAACTTTTTATATCGACTAACCATTAATTCTTACCGTACTGCCAATTTGTCTGGAACTAATTGTAGTGTAGAATTTAGGTATATACTTATTGCTAGCGCGCTGATGGCATTTTTTATGAGTCCGTTTTTGAGCATCTTAGTTACATCTGATGACGTTGCTTCCAATACCTTTATGTTCTCGTGCTCGTCTAGATGCTGCGCCCCTTTTTTCCCGCATTCAGCAATGTAGATATATGCATGTTCATTGCTTATTCCCGGGCTGCTGAAGCACTCCAGCATTTTCTTGATGGATTTGGACTTGTATCCGGTTTCCTCTTCCAACTCTCTTTTTGCTGCCTGAAGCGGAGTTTCATGAATGTTTATTATACCTGCAGGGATTTCATACATCCACACACCCAATACGGGTCTATACTGCCTTATAAGCACTAATTTACCATTTGATATGGGAAGTATTACCGCTACGCTTGGCGCTATTATCAACTCTTTATGCATCTGCCTTCCATCGGGGAGCATAACCTTTTGGACAAGCACTTTGAATCTCTTTCCATCAAATGCAATACCTTTTGCTCCGTGTAGACGACTTCTTTTATACCTCATAATCCCATATGTGCATCACATACAATAAATAAATGCCTTTTTGTGTGACTTTGTGTAGTAATACGACGCATAACGATTATAGGACAACCAATTTAAGGGGTTATATATATTGTTTAAGCAACTTGAATTGAATAAATCCAAGATGGTATGATGGACGATAACGTTTATATGCTTAAGATAGGCGGCAGTGTAATAACTGATTTGTCAAGGCCCAACACCGCAAAGTTGGATGAAATATCCAGGATATTGAGTGAGATAAAAGAGGCGATGTCAAAATCGGATTTCAAACTGATAATAGGGCATGGAAGCGGCTCGTTTGGTCATATATCAGCAGCTAAATACAATGTACAGAATGGGTTGATAAACGAAGGTAGCAGGAGGGGGGCGGCACTCACCCATTTAGTGGCAACGGATCTTAATACCTTATTTATCAAGCAGGGGCTTGAGATGAATATGGACTTATATCCTTTTTCACCTGCGGGGTTTGGGATAGGCAGTAATAGGGAACTTCAATCAGGATTTACTGATCATATGCGTTTCGCACTTGAAAATGGATTTATACCCGTAGTTCACGGAGACGTCATAATGGACTATATGCAGGGCGTATCAATATCGTCAACAGAGGATGTATTGCGCTTCGTATCCAAAAATATAAAGCCTTCGAAGGTATTCTTTTGCACAGATGTCGATGGCGTATATGATAAACCACCAAACGAAAATCCAAATGCCAGATTGATAAAGCAGATAGATAGTAGCAACATAAACGACGTAATAAAGAATACTGACGTATCAAAGAACCGTGTTGATGTAACTGGAGGTATGAAAACAAAGATATCGCTACTTTATGGCATATGTAGGGATACGGATGCAACGGGATACATATTCAATGTACATAAAAGTGGTGTCTTGGCAAAGATATTGTCAGGAAACGTTTCGGGCCTTGAATTTACGACGGTAAACCGATAGCGCGTGTTTATGCAGAACAAAATAGAAACATATTATTTGAAATAAAACCAGAAGAATTGAAATATGGAAAAGCTCCATCAATAATTTGCACGCAGATTTTTGCCTAAACGTAATAAATACTTTGATGAGAATCTATGATTGGTAATAGTATGGATGATATAGATAGCTTAATGGACGAAATGCGCGAAAGAGAGCTAATAGACAATGCAGAGGTTAAAGTTGACCAACAAAATGATTCAAATGTAAATTCAACGGATTTAAATGACTCAACAAGCGATGGATTTCAATCTGGAAAAATAGCATTTGACGTATTCGCATCAGTTGATTTGCGTGTGGCAAAAATAATAGGCGTAGAGGATCATGAAAGCGCGAGGAAGCCGATGTACAAGCTGCGCCTTGACCTTGGCGAACTTGGAACAAGAAATATAGTTGCAGGCATTAAAACGCATTACAGCAAGGAGGATCTCATTGGAAAAAGCATAGTCGTGGTAGCAAACCTTCAAGCGAGGAAGATAGCCGGATTGCTTTCAGATGGAATGCTGCTTGCAGCAGAGGATGGAGAAAACATCTCGTTAATAGTACCTGATAGGGATTCAGCACCGGGCAGCAAAATAGGCTGAAAAGCGCATCGATTTTGCTTTGGCCATGACAGCCCCGTATTTCTACCATAATCCCATTACACACAATACAGATTATAGGTTCCATCCCATCACATATTTTATGAAATATATCTGTGATTAGGCTATTAAAGATTCGGGAATTATAAGTGTGGGCGTAAAACCCATCACCTTCAAAGGAGCAGAAGGAAACGCTGAACAGGCAGATGTTTCTTTCAAAGGAACTCTACAATTTGCTTCTTGAAAAGTCAAAGGAATACTACAAAGAAACAGGAAAGACCCTTACAGAATACAGAATGAACGTCTGGATTACGCAAATAAAGAAGGAAAAACCAGAATTCGCAGAATTACACTCGCAGGTTCTCCAGAATGTCTCAAAAAGGGTATCGGATGCTTACAGGCACTTCTTCAGAAGGTGCAAGGAAAAGAAACAGGGAAAGAACGTAAAGGTCGGATTCCCACGATATAAAAAGTTTGT
>DAHWIS010000078.1 GCA_027344745.1 Microcaldota archaeon
ATAAATATGGCTATCGATAATATAGCAAATATTATTGTTGCCGGGGAGAGTATAAACAAAG
The DNA here is from genome assembly GCA_027344745.1 of Microcaldota archaeon. Classification (GTDB taxonomy): domain Archaea; phylum Micrarchaeota; class Micrarchaeia; order Micrarchaeales; family Micrarchaeaceae; genus JAMCYW01. The sequence goes on from DAHWIS010000078.1 coordinate 62, forward strand.
AAAGCACATTGTTCATGTTTTTGCTTATCATGACATCATCATTGGCGGTTATGTGATTATATACTTAGTTATATTTATAACACTTATTGCAGCTTTGATAGCCTCTGCATCCCAAATGCTTTTCAAAAAGAGGCTGAACCTTAGGATACACGGCATAATGCACCTGATAATGACAATACTCAGTGACAGGCTGATACTTTTAGGGTTGGCAGGGTACGGCATAAGCTTCATCGTATACATATATGCGCTGTCTAAAGCGCCTCTTTCGATAGTATATCCGGTTTTCGCAAGCAGTTTCATATTCATAGCCATATTGTCGTATAAGTTTCTTGGTGAAAGGATTTCGCCGGCCAGGGCGGTAGGAATATCCGTAATCTTTATAGGTATAGTAGCCATAGCGCTGTCATACCACTGAAAAGGCATATCCATGGAGAAAAAGGTGATGGACAACTTGAAAAAAGAAAGCTTTGGGCTTTTGATAGTGTCAACCACGCTCGGCGCAATCGGCCAAGTGATGTTCAAATACTCGATATCGCTGGAGCATGCTATTCTCGTTACTGCGGCCATCTTCATCGGGGGCGTGCTAGCATACGGGATATCGACATTGTTCTATTTTTATGCATTGAGCAAGGTTCATTTAAGTTGGGCTTATAGCATAGGCGGGTTGAGTTATATAATCGCGGTGATACTCGCAGCTACAGTATTGCTGGAAAAGATACCGTTGTTAAGATGGTTCGGCGCGCTGATAATAACCCTCGGGCTTATCATAGTCGGGCTCAGCTAATTGCTTCGTGTGCCGCGTGTAAGCAAAAAGGTATGATTATATTCTTCGGCGCATTGGGTAGGGGATTTACAGGCGAAAACCGATAATATAATGCAAAAGTGCGGATATGCGCTTTTATCTGCGGTTCGCTTTCATCCCACCCATGAATGGAGTGGGATTTTCCGCTCGCGCTATTAAATAGAATTTGCCGGCAGTTGTGCCATGCTGCTTTATTTTATCTCCAGCTTCTTAATTTCTACTTTGTTTATTGGAGCTATGTGTTTGAGCTTTGCAGAAAGCTCTGATTGCAGTTTCCCGTCTATGACTGCGCTTATCATTGCATTTGAATCGTGCTCCTTTGCAAATGCTTCCACATACCCCTTCATCTCCTTCCTCATGCCTATCAGCCTTGTGTGCGCCGTGCGCTCCCTAGTAACAACTATAACCTTGAATACCATGTTCTGATTGTCTTTGCTTGTAACCGGTATTATGGCATCAGATACGCTCCTGTATCTCCTTATTAAAGATCTAAGGTATCCGTATAGCTGCTCCATCCTTACAAATTTTGTATGCGCGGCTTCGCCGTTTACGTCCACAACCTTGAGGAATACGTTAGTATATGCATTAGATGGATTGTTTGTCAATGTGTTAAGCCCGACTTTTATCCTTCTGCCTATGACGGCATTCTCGTCATTTGCGGGTATCTCGCCGATCTGCATCTCGTTGAATGCCTTCGGTGCATAGACCGTGAACCATTTCTTGGTCTTCCATTTGTCGGTTTTTTGTAAAGCCATCTAATTACGCCCTTCCCCTTATTATCAGTTCAGCCTGCTTTGCGTTGTATCTCCATCCCGCCGGCAGCTTGCCTGTCCTTATGTAATATTTAGTAAGCCTCCATATCTTTGCCTCTACCCTTCCCAGTCTTATGCGATTGTGAACATCCTGCTTGTTGGAATCTAGGTGCTTGTGCATATTCACCGCCTTTGACATAAGATCTAGCATGTCATAGGGTATTGTGCTATGCGCCTTGTTCTCTTTCAATACCTTGCCCATGCGTTTGCCGAGAGCTTTTTTTAGGTATTTGACATTGTGCTCGCGCTTGAGAGTCTCGCCTATCATCGCAGGCTTCATGCCCTGCTTTGAATAGTCCACTATAAGCTTTTCTATATCGGCGCCCTTGATTTGTGATTCTTCAGAATTTTCAGGCATTGGCTTCCTTGATTTAGCCTTGCCATGCTTCTTTGTATGCAATCTTGCCATTAAACACACTCATAGTCATTGAATATATATTTGGTGTGATAGGGCTAACGCCTTATAAAATCACACCTCTATCGAAACAGAATAATTGTCGCTCGATTTTTCTTCTACTTGATCGGCTTTACATATCTCTTTTATGTCGCCGAGTGCGACCTTAACTGCGTTATAATATTCCGCAGGAACATTTATATTAATTCGCTTTATCGGCTTGTTCAAGGCTATCCTATGCTGGGCCTTTTCCTTTCTTATGTCGCTTATTATCTTATTGAGCATGTTGCCGGTAGATTCGTAGCCCACGTCAACTAGCGCGCTCTTGAATATAAGGCCGTTTATTACGTAATCTGCTTTCGATTCGGGCTTTACTGCCTTCGGGAACTCTTCCTGGAATATGCTTGTGCTCTTGAAGAACGAATTTATCTCTTCGGAAACGTGCGGTATTACCGGGGCCAGAAGCTTTAATGAAGACGATAATACATGCATCAGCGTATATATTGCGGCATCCCTGCTCTTCTGCATTCCCTTTTCTTTAGAGTATATCCTGTGCTTGACGTTCTCTATGTAATAATCGCAGAACTCGTGCCAGAAGAAATTTATGGCTTTGTCAATGGCATTGTACAGGTCTAGAGCTGCATAACTTTTGTCGACTTCGCTTATCACGCTGTTTAGCCTGTTCATTATCCATATGTCGAATACATTGAACGAATCGTGAGGCTCTGCGTCGACTGGTTTAAAATCAGCGATTGCATTCTTTATGAAAAGCGATGAATTGTATATCTTTATTATGAAGCTCTTTGCGAAGTCCATTTCCTCGTATGAAAAGGGCTTGTCTTTGCCTACGCTTCCGCTCAGGGCAACCCATAATCTTACCGAATCTATGGAGTATTTGCTTATCAGATCCATCGGGTACACTCCGTTGCCCTCGCTCTTGTGCATCTCTTTGCCGCTTGTATCCAGAATCATGCCGTTTATGAGTATGTTTTCGAACGGTTTGTTGTCCCCCAATGCCCATGTCCTAAGTATTGTATAAAAAGCCCACGTACGTATTATGTCGCTGCCTTGCATCCTCAGTGACGCAGGGAATGCCCTCTTCAAAAGTTCCTTATTATCCGGCCAACCCGCTATTATCAAAGGCGTAATCGACGAATCTACCCAGACATCGCAGGTCGTCTGCTCCCCGATTATATCATGCGACTTGCACTTTGGGCAAGCTTCCATAGGTGGCGCTTCGATTGCAGGATTCACGGGCAGGCGTTCTTTTTCTGGAGATATGATTTCGCCGCATGAATTGCAGTACCAAAATGGTATCGGAGTGCCAAACACCCTGTTCCTGGAAATGTTCCAGTCCCATTCTATATAGTCCGCCCAATCGTAAAGTCTTTGTATGGCAAATTCGGGATTCCATTTGATCTGCTTTGCCTGCTCTTTTATGTGCGACGCATACTCCTTGCTTTTGACGAACCACTGCATTGAAGATATGAACTCTATCTTCGTGGAGCATCTGTCATGTATCTTGACGTTGTGGGTTATCTTCTCCTGCTTTTTAAGTATGCCTTTTGACGACAGTTCTTCTAGTATCGCAACTCTTGCTTCTTTTATTCCAAGACCTGAGAACTTGCCTGCATTTTTGAGCAGCCCGTTCTGGTCTATGGAGTTTATCATATCCAGTTTATGCTTGTAGAACATTGTGAGATCGTCCTTATCTCCGAAGGTACAGACCATTTCTGCACCTGTTCCGAACTCCTTGTCTACCGAAGCATCAGAGATTATTTTTACGCGCGTGCCAAAAATCGGAACGTCGACCTCTCTACCGACCAGCTTGGAATGGCTCTCGTCATCTGGATTTACGGCTATAGCTACGCAGGCATGGAGCAGTTCGGGCCTTGTAGTGGCTATCAGTATGGCGGGATGGTCTTTCGACCTTATTGCAAATTCGATGTAATTGAGCTGCGTCTCTTCAGTTACATCTGTGAGCTCCTCCCTTGCGACGGAGGAATTGCAGTGCGGGCACCACTCTACGGGGTGTTCGGCTCGGTATAACATTGCTTTTTCATGCATAAGCAGCAACGAGAGCTGTATCTTCGACCTATAACTGTCTGACATCGTTATGTATTCAAGGCGTTCGTCGAATGACGCCCCGAGAAGCCTCATCTGCGCTTTCATCGATACAAGGTTGGCAGCTGCAAATTCCGTGCATTTCTTGTAGAATTCGTCCTTAGACATGTCCCTGCCCAGTTTCTTTTCAACCTGAAGTTCGACTGGAAAACCCTGCGTATCCCACCCCTGCGGATACAATACGTTATACCCTTTCATATGTTTATATCTTGCAATAGCATCGATGTACGATACCCAAAACGCCTGCCCCATATGCAGGTCCCCGTTGGTGTTTGGAGGAGGGGTATCTATTACGTATAGCGGTCTTCTTGTGTCTTTATCGTCAAACAGAAAGATGTCGCTTTTTTCCCAATAATCGTTCCATTTCTCCTCAACTTTCGGATCGTACATAATCAACACCAATAAACAGCATCCCAAACAATATGTATTCTACATTTAATTATTAAACGTTTATCTCAAAAAAATTAAAATATAGAAAAAGATGAATGGAAAACCTAGCATCACTGCACAAGTTCCCCTATTGCAAATCTTGCTTTTACATCGGTTATTCTTACTTTAACCTTCTCGCCCTGTTTTGCGCCTTTCACGAAAACTACGAATCCGTTGACTTTGGCTATCCCATCGCCTTTGGATGCTACTGCCTCTATGGTGACTTCGACTTCGTCGCCTGCTTTTACAGGTTTCTGCATAAAGTATGATGACTTTATGTGCATGCCTCCCCCATGTTCCCTTCTATCATGGCTCTCGCCACGGTTTCTGCCATATCCTCGGTCGTTTCCCGAGCCCCGTTCTTCAAAACTTTCATCAGACATTTTATCTTTCGCTCATACGCAGA
>DAHWIS010000011.1 GCA_027344745.1 Microcaldota archaeon
GGAACAAAGGTCCTAATCATAAACCTCAGGAAAAGAGGCGAGCTTGCCAAGGCAGTAAAAGGTTTAGACGCAGGAACCGTAATGTACTAACGTCTATTGTCGATATGCATGTGCATGTATAAAAATCTCCTCACCTAAAAACCCTAATTACGATATTCATGGACGGCATCGGAGACAAAGAAACGGATATAGTCGGCATAATCCCGGCATATGACGACAAAGTGCTGTACCTGCATAGAGGCCCTAGGGCAAAACTTTTTCCGGGAAAATGGTGCATACCTTCGGGACACGTAAAGCAGGGTGAGACCGAAATCGATGCTGCATACAGGGAAACAATAGAAGAGACCGGCATAGCTGAAATAGGAAAAGAAAGCATAAAGCCCATTTGCCGGTTCGATTATGAGATTTCGACGGCAGGCAAAAAAATTACGTTAAGGATAGCGTTGTTCTACATTGAGCTGGAGAACATTCCAGAAATAAAGCTGTGCGATGAGCATACGGATTACAGGCTCGTAGGCATCGATGTACTTAGAGAGGTTGGGTCAACTGCAATACACGAGATCGATTTGCGTGGTTCATCGACAATACGGGGCGATGACTTTACCCCGATAGACAAGTATATAATAAAGAACTTCATGATGGACGCCGATTTCGCCCACAATAAACCGATAAACAACCGCAGGCAAAAAGTAAAAGCATAAATTTATAGGGAAAATATACTGCGCAGCGCCAAAAGCGCAACCTTTCTACATCGTTCATTGTCAAAGCCTTTTTATAATTTTGGCACTCTCTATGTTTGATACGATGAATCCTAAAACCCATAAACCGATGCACATACTGATAGACCTTGTAATACTTATAATAGTGATTGCCGCAATAGCATACATGCTCACATCACTGCACTTGGTGCCCATCGGTTATTCGTCCATATTCTATGGTATTGTTGCCATAGTGTCCGGGCTCGCAATAACCACGATAGTATCAAAGGCGGTCTACGACGCGACGTCGAAATCCGTAGGCAATCATAACGCGGCATCGCTCGGCTTCATAATAAAAATTGTCGGCTACACGCTGACTCTGCTCATATTCTTCTCTTATTTCAAAATAGGGCTGGGAGCAGCTCTAGCGGCAGGGGGTTTCTCCGGTCTAGTATTGGGCCTTGCGTCTCAGAATGTTCTGTCAAACATATTTGGGGGCATCATGATACTAATTACACGACCCTTCAAGGTAAGTGATAGGATAACGATATCTACATGGCAATATGGCCTAGATGCCCCTGCATATCCCCCAAAATTCTGGTCGAACGATTTTATAATACCAGGCTATACAGGGATAGTAAAAAACATATCGCTGATTTATACATACTTAACTACGGATGACAACACTCCCTTGAGGATACCAAACAGCATACTCGTGCAGGCTGCAATATTCGTCCAGAGCGGCAGCGATGCGCGGGTAGTGCGTACGAAATACGAGATACCAAAAAGTGTAGATCCCGACGATGCCATAAAAAGCATCAAGAAAAGCATCCAAACCCTTAAGTTCGTAAAATCTGACCCCATAATAAAGATACTCGAGTCTACACTGAATACATACATAATAGTCATAGAGGCGCTCTGCGAAGGCCAGTACGAAGAAACTCCTAGAAGCGAAATAATAAAAGCAACTATGAAAACAGTCAACGGTCTGATCAAAAAATAATATGCGTATGCGCATGTTAATTCAGATACTTTATAATCGGCGTTTTCAATGCCTTGTATATCGGTAAACAGTCCGGAAATAATCGCATACAACATGTGCTTGGAATTCTATGCAGCCGATATGCTAGCGATGGAAAGTTTTGAGAAAAATGCGCTGGCCTATATCGATTAAATGCGCCATGTAGAATAACCTTAAATCTTTATTGATTGACAATAACTGTGTTGTAGCTGATTTTATGGATGTCGAAAAAAAAATCGCAGTCATGAAAAGTATTGCGCAAGAGATAGTCACAGAAGAAGAATTGAAGAACCTATTTGAGACCAATCAGCATCCCCTCGCATATGACGGGTTTGAACCTTCTGGGATTGCACCTCTGCACTTTGGTGTTTACAGGACCAAGAACATAAAGAAATTGTTGGACATAGGAATAAGGTTCAATTTGTACATCGCCGATTACTTTGCACTGATAAATAAAAAAATGGGCGGCGACATTGAAAAAATAAGGAATGTCGGCAAGTATTTCATAGAGGTATGGAAAGCTGCAGGTGTGGATATGGACAAGGTATCAATCATCTGGGCGAAGGACCTAATGGCCGACTTTTCATATTGGGACAGGTTCATAGAAGTCGGTAGATCCGTACCGCTTGATAGGTCAAAGCGTGCAATAACCATAATGGGCAGGAAAGAAGGCGAAGCCATAGAATCTGCGCAGATATTCTACCCGATAATGCAGGTCACCGATATATTTCAGATGGACATAGACATATGCCAGCTTGGCATAGACCAGAGAAAGGCAAACATACTTGCAAGGGAGGTCGCACAGAAAAAGGGATGGAAGGTCCCAGTCGCCGTGCATCATCCTTACATATTGGGGTTAAAGGGCGCTCCAAAGGACATCAAGACAATGACAGATATTGAAGGTATGGCATACAAGATGTCGAAATCGGATCCAAAATCGTCAATACTGGTACATGATTCCGAAAAACTTATAATGGAAAAGATCGCATCGGCATACTGTCCGGAAAAAATAATAGACGGAAATCCCCTATTTGATTACCTGGAAAAATTCATAGTAGACGACAGATCGTTGCCTATAACGATAAACCGCCCAGAAAAATTTGGCGGAGCGATAGAAGCCAAAAACTATGAAGAACTGGTAAAATATTACAAAGAAGGTAAAATACATCCGATGGATATAAAGAATTACGTCGGGTTGGAGGTAAACTCGTTGGTTGAGCCGATACGCAAGCATTTTGAGGAGAATGCAGAGGCGAAGAAGCTCTACGAAGAGATAAAATCATACCAGATAACAAGGTAATCCGCAAGGATTGTATACATGGGAAAAACCGAATTGCATATTGTTGGTATAGACGCCGCACCTCTCTGGATAATACGGAAAATTTCCAAAAAATACGGATTGAAAGGATTTGAGTACCTGATTGATAATGGCAAATTTGGAAATTTGGAGTCTACCCTGCCTCCTATGACTGGGGCGGCATGGCCCAGCATATATACTGGTTTACCCCCGTCAAAACACGGGCTTATGGATTTTTTCACGATAAACAGTGACTACGAGAAGCAGCTGGTGTACTTCAACGAGTCGGTATCAGAACCGTTTTGGGCTACATTGTCAAAACAAGGTAAAAAAAGCCTTGTAATAACGCCCGCCATGGTGGTCAGGCCAAGCAAAGACCCAAATATAGACATGGTAACTGGTTTTCCGCTTCCAGCAAAGTTCTCCTCAGATAAAATCAAAAATGAAGCAATAAAATACGATTTTCTAGGCGAACCAGATATAGAAAAGGACATAAAGTCTGGAAGCATGTCATTCGAAGAGGCGTCGAAGCGGTTTTCCGAAAGCATAAAGAAAAGGGCAGAATTGTCAAAATCGCTTATCAAAAAAGGCGATTATGACCTTTCATTCACATGCTTTACTGAAACGGACAGGCTTCAGCATTTCGCGCTCAACCGTGATGATTGGGAAGCATTGGCATATCCATTGTATAAAGAGGTATCGGATTTCATAGAGTGGCTCATAAATAACACGGGCATAAAAAATTCCGAACGCAGCATAATGATAATGTCCGATCACGGCGCCCAGCCCATACACAACAAATTTTTGATAAATTCATGGCTGATAAACAACGGATATGCGAAATTAAAAGAAAACATCGACAGCGCTGCCCTTGCGTATACTACGAGGGAAAAATTGATGTCTAACAAAGCCCTTAGGCAAATCTATGATAGGATGCCCAAAACCGCCAAATCCATGACACGAAAGCTGATAAGTTCTTCCGGTGTGAATGTAAAAGAAGGAATATATTCAAGAATGCATGATTTCGACCTGGATATGGGCAATACGCGTGCTTTTGCATCGATATCAAATGATCCCGTCAGTATGATATGGATAAACGACTCTAGGTTCTCTGAATCTGCGGTCAAACATGGCGAAAAGGCCATATTAATGGGCGAATTGATACGGGGATTAAAAGGCCTTAAAACCGAAAAGGGCGAAAAACTGATAAATAAAATAGTCGACGGAAAAGCTTATTACGGGAACACGCGCATGTTTATACCGCCAGACCTGCTTATAAAAGTCAGGAAGGGATATACGATAGATGTTTTCAATTATTCGCCAAAGCGCATATTTATGAAGCCGGAACCCGCAAAGGGCGGTGACCATATATGCGAGGGGATATTCGGTTTTATGTCGCCAAACGGCAAATTTTTAACCGACGCACGTAGAGTTAAAAGTGTGCTTGACATCCGCAACATAGTCCTTAAAGTTCTCTCGAGAGGCTAAAGAAACGTTTATAAGCAGTGCTGAATTATGCATGGAAAACTATAAATATTAAAATAGTGGAATATAAGAGTGAAGCTCAAGAGGCGACGCGCATATCTATCAAGCAAAGTGTTATTTATTTAACGTTTGAAAGTATCTCTGCGCAGGGATGGCGGAGCCTGGTCAAACGCGACGGACTCAAGATCCGTTGGCTTAGGTCTACGGGAGTTCAAAACTACGAACAAATCTCCCTCCCTGCACACCTATCTCTTAAACTTCATGTTCATGGTGAATAAAATGGCAAAGATCTCAAGCACTAAGAAACTTAAAACAAGAAAATCAAAGATTTTCGATATACCTAATTATGCACAATCGGAGGAGTTTACGAGCTCTGCAGCATGTGCAATGATGGTATTGAAATATACGAACAAAAATTTCAAGATGAAAAAAGAGGAGGAATTCAGCATATGGCAGGAAGCGGTGAGCGGCAGCATATGGCATGGCTCGAAGTATGGTCTTGCATACGCGCTTGCAAAACGCGGCGCTAAGCTTAATATACTGAGCAACAACCAGAAAGATGAGGGCTATGAAAGGAAGCTTGCAGTATATGAAGGCATAAACCTAGACACGCTGAAATCATCATACGACGAAGTGAAAGAGAAAGTAAAGAGCCTAAAGATAAAGGAGAGCCACGGCGCAGTCACCATAAGCAACATAAAGAAAAGCATCAATGGCGGGAACCTTCCTATAGTGCTGGTAAATGCAAATCTGATAAATCCTTATCTAGAGGCATCTCCGCATTGGGTGGTGATAAAGGGGTACGACGAAGACACCTTTTATATAAACGATCCGTATTCTGATAGCACTATAGCAATGGAGCCAGATACGTTCAAGCAGGCCATCGGATACGAAAACGAGTATCATATGATATCTGTTAATGCAAGGAGGTCAAAGTAAACCTCTTTTGCACATTGCCTTTTCCTGTAAATCATCTGCCTGCACTAAGATTTGCTACGGTATAAACCGATGCCGCATGTGCTAAAAATTGAAGATAATTCGATAGCATAATAAATCTGGTAAAAATTAGACTATAACCTCTTATATGCGCCCGAAGCGCGGATGTTCTGCCGCAAAGGCTGGCCGCAATCTAAGTTCCTACTATGCTTTTATGTGCTTTACTGCATATTCAATGCTGCACTTCGCATGAAATTCCTTTTTATGCTTTGTATGTTATGCAGCCTGCTTGCCTTGTGCGTGCTCCCTATCTTCATTTTTATAGCTATGTTGGAGTAGCAGCCTATGCATACCATCCTCTTTTCTATCGGTATATCTGTGCTGTTGTATGCCGACGAAGGCATCACGAATTTTACTTCGCTCCTGTCCATTTTTTTGCTGCATATCGAGCAGCTTTGGCTCCCTCTATCCATTCCTCCTTTGTTTATATTTCCCATACTCCACACTCCCTACCCTTTTACCCCTAGTTACTATTTTGTTTTAACCCATATTTATATACTATTATTCCGATAAAAAGGCTCAAAAAATAAAAGCGGAAGTGAGGGTTTAATCTCATAAAAATGTTGAAATTCGTAGCAGTAACCTATTTATACCTGTTTTTTTGCCTTTTTTTCCATTGCTGCATCGTTCAGGCATTCTGCAATGCATTTTTTAATGGCATGGATGTCCGCATCAGTCCTTATCGCATGCGCATCCATATGGGTTTTTGATGCGTTGTGCCCCTGCTTTATCAAGCATTCCATGACCTTGAACGGGCTTACGGCTGCTATCCCTATCATCTTTGTCATACGCGGTATGCTGTAGTATAAAGGTATGTCCAATTCAGAATTTATCAGGTCTACAAAGTCTATAGAATCTTTGTCGTAGCTATTTTTTTCCATAAAATCCGAAATCCTGCCGATTATTTCATGATTGTATATCCTTCCAGTCCATAACGGCCCCGAGACATAAAGCTCCGATGAGCATACGTCGCATCTTTTATCCGGAAACGCTTTCTCATCGATGCCTCTGTTGCCGCATTTCCTGCAGTATACCCCATATCCCAATTGCGTTATAGACTTATAAGCATTCGATGCGCCGTGCACCAGTCTCACGAACACTCGCATGTAATGCAGGTAAGAGAACGAAGCCTCAACCTCTATCCCATAATTAAACTGTCCGGCCAATCTTGCTATGTACCCTATAAGTATTCTTATCCCTATCTCGTAGCATAGTTCATTATGCATGGGTCTTGCTAGATATATGCGCAGACAGGCCTTCTCCTGCGCCCCGCATAACACCGCAGTATCGGTGGATGTAACCATAAGCCTTGTGCCGTCCTTTGATATCTTGAGGAGGTCTTGAATATTGGGCGCCGCAGAGCCGAACGGATCCAAATCTATAAAGTCATACCTGTCCCCTTTCAAGTTAGCGAATTCTTGTATGCTAGTAGAATACGCAATTGCATGCCTCTTTACCCTATTGGATTTAATATTCTGCATCAAGGTTCTGTATGCGTCTATGTTTATGTCTAGGAATGTTACATTGTCTATTTTGGCCTCCTTTATGTATCGTATGCCGCGTATTCCTGTAGCCGAAGTTGCGTCCAGCACTTTAGCGCCTTTATCCGCAAGCACGGCCGTGTACGCTACGCTGATATCCCTGGATAGTTTTCCTTTCGGATTCAAGAACGCCTTGTCGTAATATTTTATGTTTGCTTTTCCTTCGCTATACATACTATGCATCTTTGTTGAAGAATATTTCTTTTACCGAATCAATTAATCCGTGTGCGTACGATATGCTAGCAAAGGCCGTGAAAAGGTCCCCTTTATCCAGATAGCTCTTTGCGTCTTTTGCGTACATGACGGAAAGGTCAACTACATAGTTGACCTTTTTGGAATTATCCATTCCCTCAGGCATCCGATACATTTCAATATTATTTTCATAGAACATGGCGATATCCTTTTCTATTCTGGCCTTTGCGTCTTCCACCTACTCACCGAATACTAATTTATAAATACTGATTTATAACTTGCCATAAATATATTTAACGGTGTTTCAATGGCCGATATGTGGAGTGACTATACTGATACTATAATAAGCATAATGGAAGACGAAATAAAAAGCAAGTACGACATATCTATAAGGGATATACTTTCTGATCCTGCCGGCGCATTGGACGTGGAAAACATAGGCACGAAAATAGCTAATGCAGAGGAGGACATTAATAAGTATATAGATGATGTGAATGCGTCTCTTACCGACCAGAGGAAAGCATTGGAGGACGAAGCTTCAAAATGCGATTCAATAACAAAACAGCTCAATCAAAACATTGTGATGCATACGCGCCAGAACAACGTGCCTTTGATAAAACCCGATTCAATCGACAGAGACGAAAGCAGGGACGAGATTATATATATAAGCACCGTAGAGAACGGGATTATGAATCTTATAGGGAAACTCATAGCGTCATCAAACCTCGTTGCCGATTTCACTAATAACTACAATGAATATTCGATAGGCAATTGGTTCTTCAGCGGGGCCAAAAATTATTCAATACGTGTTAGTCTAACCACCAATCCCGTGCTTACCATAGATGCTACAAAAGAAGAGATCGCCTCGCTGTTCGATGTGGCTAAAAATATTTTGAAAGGGTCATCAAATAGCCAAAAATGATGTGCACGGGCTTGTCATAGGGGTAACCGGCACTCCAGGCGTCGGTAAAACCTATCTGTCCAAGTCGCTTTCTATGATTGTTTCAAATTCGAAAGTCATCGAGATAAATAGCATAGTAAAAAGATACGGTCTATTCTCGGGGATCGATGAATTAGGGGCAAAGATAGCAGACCTGAAAAGACTTTCAATAAGGATCAATCGCATGCTGAAGAATGAAACGCATACGGTGTTCATAACCGGTCACCTAGTCCAGGAATTGAATATAAATTACGATATCATATTGGTTAAGAGATTAAACCTGAGGGAATTGTTATACAGGCTCAAACGCAGAAAATATGCTATGGCAAAAATTAGAGAAAACCTGATATCTGAAGCTTTGGACTATTGTGGCGTCAAAGCGCGTTCGATGTCTAATGAAGTGTATGAAATAGAGAGTGAAGCTTCACTAGCAAAAATAAAATCATACATCGTATCGATACAATCCGACAAGGCCGCCATAAGGCCCATTACAAAACAGATCAACCATATGGGGGAACTTGCAATACTTGCAAAAGAGGAAAAGAAAATAGGCATATAACCTTTTCATTGCATGCGGGGCGTTATCCGTTCATCTTCATGTCGTTCCTTTCTTTTCTTATTCTGCACATCACGCATACATCCAGATTATTGTCAAAATGCTTGTTGCATACGTGCCTCTTGCATACTTTGCATACATGCGTGGCATCGGTCATACAAACGGCGCACACGCCCAAATCCACGGATTTTTCATTTGCTGCTTCTGCTCCCCTATCCTTCAACTTCAATGCGCATGCAGTGCATACCCCTGCCGAAAAATCATAATGGCGGTTGCATACGCGCCTATTGCACTGCCTGCATGTGTGCGTAGCTTCGCGGCTGCATATTTCACATAAGCTAGTAGTTGTGTACTGCTTTCTTTGCACTTGTGGTTTATGCTCCACTAAAACACCAATCATATCCCAGTCTTTTGGAGCAGGGCAGAGTATACCAATTTTGCGTATTCTTCGGGTATTCTATTCACGAATAAGGCGCAATTCCTTTTCTTGATATCGGGAGGGAAACTGAAACCGGAGTCCCTCACTGCACTTTTTATAAGCGCATCTGCGCTTTCATATTTTGTTTTTTCTATCGAGCATAGTTTGTCCCCATCAAGAAACATGTTCTGCCATTTCGAATGCTTCTTATAAAATGCATAGCTGCCTTTTTCTATAAATACGCTAGGTCCTACTACCACATTGGCATGCATATCTTTTTTGTTCATCAAAAATGCTATTGCAGCCCTGCCATTTGCAAGATTTTGCAACTCGAGCAAAGGTTCAAACCCATTTCTTTTCAGGCTGTCTGCGAGTTTTCCTCTCAGCCTTTTTATTTGGGGCCATAAGGTATCTTCCGATATTGCCGGCACTTTGATGCCTATGGCGTAAACATTAATCTCGTATCTTTGGAGCATTCTAGACAAGCTAAACCTGGAATTCCTATCTGAATATTTTATGCCATAAAAGCTGTTGACCGAAGGTTTCTCGAGCAGCCTTCTTGATGCTATTACCAATCTTGCTATGGACTCTCTGGATACGCTGGCCGCAACGTTTCTCTCTTTATCTGTAGGGTCTATAACTACGAAGTCGGATTTGAAGAAGCCGGCA
>DAHWIS010000019.1 GCA_027344745.1 Microcaldota archaeon
GAAATTGGATTTTTCAGCGTAGTAGAAGCGGTGATGTTGCCATTATGCGAGCTTACCCTGACGTTCGGATTAAGCAATGCCGCATCGAAGAAGTAGTCGGACCCGTATGAGTTCGAGTTTACTTGCATCTCCCTTCTGGCAGCACGCGCGCTTACCGCATCACCGGAATATACAATTCTTTTAGATGCAATGCTTTGGAGCCTGTTTTTTATGCTTTCGCTGGAATCGGCAGAGCCTACCAGCGAATCCTTCAATCTCACGACTATGACGCCGAACTGGTCTTTTAGAACGCGAACCAACTCGTCGTGTTCTGTTTGCGACGAATGCAAATTGAAGGGCTTATTGTACAGCGATGCGCTTGGATCCAAAATGCCGAAGAACGCCTCTACTCCCGGCCTATGAACTGCCACCTTGCCAAGCCTATCCCATTCGGCATTTATCTTGCCATCCATCTAGATACCGTCATATTTTTGATCGGTCAGACATTCCGGATATCCAATCCTTTAATTCGCCGGTTATTACGTATCTGGAATGTTTCAATTCTTCTATATTTTTGCATCCCGTAATGAACATTGCGGCTTTCAGCTCGTATATCAGGTTTTCAAATGCCTCTTTTACTGCATCGCTTGATACTGTTGCAGGTCTCAGCAATGGAAGAGCCACAGCACTCATTGATGCACCCATTGCTATCGACTTTGCAATATCCAACCCCGTCCTTATGCCCCCAGACGAAACAATGGGAATCATGACAGAATGTTTTACAGAGTATAGAGATGCGGCGGTGGGTATGCCCCAGTCCCACAAAAGATTTCCCAGCATCTCTTTTGAACGCATCTTCATCTCCTTTGCCCTGTACCATTCGACTGCAGTATAGCTAGTTCCACCCATGCCTGCGACCTCTATGGCGCTGACGCCTATAGACTCCAGTTTCTTTGCGGCGTTTCCTGAAATGCCGAATCCCACCTCTTTTGCTATCACGGGCTTGCCTGTGCCTTTCACCATCTCCTTTATTCCGGACATGACATTCTTGTATGACGGTTCGCCTTCTGGTTGTACTATCTCCTGAGCGGGGTTTAGATGCACATATAGTGCATTCGCATCTAACATCTCTATGAGCCTCCTTGCATCTCCGATCGGAAAACCTTTTGATATCGGCGCGCCGCCGATGTTGGCGCCTATGAATATGTTTGGTGCAGACTTTCGGGTTATTGAATATGTTTCTTCCAGCACCTTATCGTACAATGCAGCTCTTTGGCTGCCGACAGCCATACCCAAACCAAGCTCTTCGCACGCTACTGCAATATTTTCGTTTATCTTTTTGGCAGACTCGGCGCCGCCGGTCATTGCTCCGGCCATTATGGGTGCGGAGAACTTATGTCCCAAAAAATCGGCAGAAATGTCGATCTCGTCGTAGTCTAATTCGGGCAGCGAATCGTTTATAAGCTGGACATTATTGAAAAGCGTACGCTTGTCTTTTGATTGTACGGGCTTGTCGAGGCATATCTTTATGTGCTCCTCCTTCCTGGACATTATTGCTCTTATCTTATCGTTTTTTTCCTGTGCCAACGAAACACCTTTTAGATATTTTTGTTTATATTTTAACGTATTTAAAGGCAATGTTGGAATGGGACACCAAAACAGGAGGCTATACGCATCGCATGTACTTGGGCTGCTCAAACGCAGGTACATGAATGCAATGCGCACAAGTTTAAACCATGAAAATCCATGGGAACTTTTAGTAGCGACGGTGCTATCTGCGCAGGCGCAAGACAGGCAGGTTAATCTTGTAACCCCCGCGTTGTTTAGGAGATATAAGTCAATAGAACAGTTCGCATCTGCAAACCTCCGCAGCCTTTATAGGTACACCAACAGTATAGGTTTGTATAAGACAAAATCGAGGAACATTGTTAATGCGGCTAGGATGCTCAGGGACGAATTCGGACTTCAAGTCCCGCGCAGCATGGAGAGCTTGATGAAACTTCCGGGGGTTGGAAGAAAAACCGCGAATATAGTGCTTTCAAATGCATACGGCATAAATGAAGGCATAGCAATAGATACGCATTGCATAACCGTAGCCAACAGGCTCGGATTTGCACGTTCAAAAAAACCAGAGGTTATAGAAAAAATTCTGATTGCGCAATATCCCAAAAAAGAGTGGCAGAATGTATCGCATCTCTTCATAGCATTGGGAAGGGATGCATGCACAGCCAGAAAAAAATTCTGCGAAAGATGCATTCTGAAAGAAATATGCCCATCGAGTACATTGAAAGCAGGTAAAGGAGAATGAGTTTATGATAGCGTGCTTATACAGCGGTGGAAAGGATTCGACACTTGCTTTACATAAGGCTTACATGGAGGGAAACAAAACCGAACTGCTTATAACAATGATATCGAAGAACGAATACAGCTATATGTTCCACAGGCCAAACGTCGAATTCAGCGGCATGCAGGCGAAGGCTCTTGGGATAAGGCACCTGCTCGTCATGACCGAGGGCGAGAAGGAAAGGGAGCTGGACGACATAGAAATTGCGCTTAATGATAACAGCGTTACTAAATTGATAACAGGAGCGGCAGCAAGCGCATACCCAAGAGATATGATAAACAGGATATGTGAAAAGTTGGGCATAGAGCATATATCGCCCCTTTGGGGCATAGACCCAATGGAAGAATTGAATGAGCTTTCGAGAGATTACAACGCCATAATAACCCATGTTTCGGCCGAAGGGCTAGATGAAAGTTTTCTCGGCTCCAGAATCGATGGCGTTGTGATAAGCAGGCTTATCGACTTGAATAAAAAATATGGAATAAACATGCTTTTCGAGGGTGGAGAAGCAGAATCATTCGTGCTAGACGCCCCCCTATTCAAGGAGAGGATAATAATCGACAACGCCAGGAACGAATGGGATGGGCATATAGGCAATTATATAATAGAGAAAGCGCACCTTGAAGCAAAGCGTCTTTAAAGCAGTATTTATTTGTATTGATGCATATATTGTGATGGTATGGCATTTCTTTCGGAAAGGAGCAAGTTCGTGTATAACGCCCTTTTGGAGGAGGACGAAATAGCAGATAGGCTCATAGATAAAGGCGTCAGGGTCGTAAAGCTTAACAGGGGAGATCCTGCAGTATATTTCAAGACGCCAAAATACATAATAGACGCCTACGTAAAAGCGCTCAGGGAATCAAAAACCTATTACTCTAAAGCGCAGGGCTCTGCGGAATTGGCCCATGCAGTGCAGAAGCGATATCAAAGCATGTACCGCGTAGATTTTCATGATGATAGCGTTATAGCGACCGAAGGTCTCTCCGAGGCATTGCTTTTCATAAACAGCGCTCTCATAAACAGGGGCGACATTGCGGTGATATTCAAGCCGTACTACAACCAATACATGACGCAGCTCAAGATTGAAGGGGGCATCCCGTCCATGGCGGATTATAAGGAATCCAAAAAGTGGGACATGGACCCGGATGCAGTAAGAAAGATGCTTGCAAAACTGAAGTTGGATAGGAAATTGAACAGGGTCAAGTACATGCTCATAACCAACCCAAACAATCCGACAGGAACCGTATTGGGCAGGAGGGCGCTTAAAGAGATAGTTGAAATAGCAAAGGATTTCGGCATAATGCTCATAAGCGACGAGATATACGATGAGATAGTGTATAACGGAGCGGAGTTCACAAGCCTTGCAAAATTGGCGATCGGCGTTCCGCATGTGATATTAAACGGAATGTCTAAGGATTATGACTCGACTGGCTTCAGGATAGGCTTTGCAATTATACCGGAAAGCGACAGAAATTCGCATTCGTTGAGATCTAAACTTGTGGACTATGCTAGAGTAAGGCTTTCGCTAAACACCCCCGCAATGTATGCGGCAGCCGAGGCAATAGGAAACATAAAAGAGCATAAAAAGGCAATAACGCAGATGACAGGCGAGATAGAAAAAAGGGTAAATCATTCCATGAAAATATTAGAAGGCAACAGTTTCGTGAAAACAATAATGCCGAACGGCGCTTTCTACATTTTGCCGAGAATAGACCTCAAGGCGCTCCGTATGAAAAACGACAGTGAGTTCGTGCAAAAGCTCCTGCTTGAAGAAGGCATACAGGTAACAAGAGGGTCTGGCTTCGGGGCGGAATCGCACTTTAGGATAGTTTCATTGGCACCGAAAGGAATATTAGATTATTCCATTAATAAGATAAATGATTTTTGCATACGTCATGCAAGAAAGTAATCTCTATGGGCCCGTCGTCCAACGGCTAAGATGCCAAGCTTATTGCGCATACGCTTTACACGCTGGAGATCGGAGTTCGACCCTCCGCGGGCCCATAGATTAAGGTTGTATTATGCAGATATCTGAGAAAGTGAAAACCAGCGCAGTTAGATACTCGCTTGTTGCATTATACTTCCTTTTGACAACCGTCTTTTTTCTTGAATTCATACTTCTGAACAACAGCCCTATGATACTCTATTCGTTCCTTATCTTCATTGCAATAGGCATCATTGCTGGATTTTATGACAGCATTTCAAAAGGCATGGTCATCGCAGCATTGGCTTTCATAATCTTGGGTTCGCTTCTTTATTTTGCGCTTGCCGGATTCTCTACCATAGGGATAAACATAGCGATAATAGGCTATTATTTTCTGATAAGTGCGGTGATAGGTATATTCATTTCCGTGATGATTGAGAATAATGACAATTTTAAAATCAGGGAGAAGGTTATCGTCTTCGTCAAAAAAAGAAGTGAAGAAATAGCGTATGCGGGGATAATCATCGCCTTGGCGTTGCTTTTAGGCCCGTTTTGGCCTCAAAGCACCGCAGTGCCTTTGAGCGAATATGTGAATGTATCGGTGCCGTATTA